>WBOU01000003.1:300000-512591 GCA_009268125.1 Chloroflexia bacterium SDU3-3
AGCGGAGCATGAACGCGCGGCCCTCGCCCTCGCGGATGGAGGGCAGCACCTTGCCGCTGCGGCCCAGGAACTTCAGGCTCTGCTCGATCGCGCTCATCACCACCGGGTGGGGGCTGATCTCCAGGAAGATCTCGTGGCCGTCATCCAGCAGCTTGTGGATGGCCGAGGAGAACAGCACGGGGTCGCGCAGGTTGTGCACCCAGTAGTTCACATCGAAGTTGCTGCCGTCGGTGATGCTGTTGGTGACGGTCGAGAACATCGGGATGGTGCCAGCGCGCGGCGCGACATCCTTCAGCGCCTCGGTCAGCTCGGGGATCAGCGGGTCGACCTGCGGGCTGTGCGAGGCGTAGTCCACCTTGATGCGGCGGCAGAACACGTTGCGCTGGTCCAGCTCGCTCATGATCTTGTCGAGCATGTCGGTGTCGCCCGAGAGCACGGTGGAGACCGGGCTGGTGCTGACGCCGATCGAGACCAGCTCGGAGTACGGCTCGATCAGCTTCTTCGACTCTTCGAGCGAGAGGCCGACCACCATCATGCCGCCCTTGCTCGCGCCGTTCTTGTTCTTCACAATCTTGCTGCGCATGCAGATGATCCGGGCCGCGTCCTTCAGGCTGATCGCCCCGGCCACGTAGGCCGCCGCAACCTCGCCCATGCTCTGGCCCACCACCGCATCCGGCTCAACCCCCCACGAGCGCCACAGCTCGGCCAGGGCCACCTGGGTGGCGAAGATGAAGGGCTGGATGACATCCACCTCGCTGAGCCGCGACTGCGACTCGTCGGCCATCACCTCGTCGATCAGCGACCAGTCGACAAACTCGCGCATCACTGCGTCGCAGCGCTCGATCGCGGCGCGGAACACTGGGTCCCACACCAGCAGGCGGCGGCCAAGGCCCACCCACTGCGAACCCTGGCCCGAGAAGGCGAATACCAGCTTCTTGCGCTTCTCGCCGATCCAGCGGCTGGTGGGCGTGCCCGACTTGGCCTCCTCGCTCTCCTCGCTCAGCAGCAGGTCGATCTGCTCGACGAAGTCGGCGGGCGAGCGCCCGACCAGCGAGAGCCGGTAGTCGTGGTGGGTGCGGCGGGCGCTGGCGGTGTAGCAGATGTTGTGCAGCGAGGCGGCCTTCTCACCCTCCTGGAAGAATGTGCTGTACGAGCGCGCCAGGCCCAGCAGCGCATCCTTGCTCTGCGCCGAGAGCGGCAGCAGGTAGGCCGGGTCGTGCACCACCGTGGGGCGGTCGGGCGGCGGGGCCAGGCGCTTGGCCTCGGGGCGCTTCACCGCCGCCGGGGGCAGCGCCGACATCACGATGTGGGCGTTGGTGCCCGAGATACCGAACGAGCTGACGCTGGCGTAGGGCGTGGGCGTGTAGCCGGGCCACTCGGATGTCTGGGTGTTGATCTGCACGGGCAGCTCATCCCAGGGGATGTGCGGGTTGGGCGTGTTGAAGTGCAGGCTGGGCGGGATGACGCCATGCTTGAGCGCCAGCGCCACCTTGATCATGCCCGCGATGCCCGCCGCGCCCTCGGTGTGGCCGATGTTGGTCTTCACCGAGCCGAGCAGGCAGGGCTGGCCCTCGCGGCGACCCTGGCCCAGCACCTTGGCCAGCGCCTGGATCTCGGTGGGATCGCCCACGCTGGTGCCGGTGCCGTGGGCCTCCACATAGGCCACGTCGCCGGGAGTGATGCCAGCCACGCGGTAGGCCTCGGCGAACACCGCCTCCTGGCCGGGCTGGCTGGGGGTCATCAGCAGGCCGCCGCTGTTGCCGTCGTTGTTCACCGCCGAGCCACGGATCACCGAGTAGATCGGGTCGCCATCTTCCAGCGCGGCGGCCAGCGGCTTCAGCACCACCACGCCCGCGCCATCGCTGCGCACGAAGCCGTTGGCGCTGGCGTCGCCGAACTTGCAGCGGCCATCCGGGGCCAGCATGTTGGCTCGTGCGAAGCCCATGTAGGTGTTCGGCCAGAAGATCAGGTTCACACCGCCCGCCAGCGCCAGCTTCGACTCGCCGGTCCAGATGCTCTGGCAGGCCAGGTGCACCGCCACCAGCGAGGACGAGCAGGCGGTGTCCACCGTCATGCTCGGGCCCTGGAAGCCCAGCGCGTAGGAGAGCCGCCCCGAGAGCACGCTGTGCGCGCTGCCGCTGGAGACGTAGAGGTCGATGCCGTTGATGTCGTCAAACAGGATGTTGCCGTAGTCGCTGTTGCACAGGCCCATGAACACGCCCACCGACACATCCTTCAGGCGCTCGGGGATCTGCCCCGCATCCTCTAGCGCCTCCCACGAGACCTCCAGCAGCACGCGCTGCTGCGGGTCGATCGTCTCGGCCTCGCGCGGCGAGATGCCGAAGAAGTAGTTGTCGAAGCGGTCGACCTCGTCGATGAAGCCGCCCCAGCGCGTGGCCATTTTGCCCGGCGTGCCAGGCCGTGGGTCGTAGTAGTCGTCGATCTTGAAGCGGGTGCTGGGAATCTCGCTGATCGTATCAACCCCATCCAGCAGCAGCTTCCAGAACGCCTGCGGCCCGTTGGCCTGCGGGAAGCGACAGCCAAGCCCGATGATCGCAATCGGCTCGTGGGCCGCATCGCCAGCGCTGCGCTGGCTAGCCCCTGCAGAGCGATCTTTCCCGTTCTCGTGCACATGATCCATAGGGCAGACTCCTTCTCCTTACGGTGAAACCGGACTACGAAGGAATGAAAGGGCTTGGGGGAAGGGGGCCAGGCTTTGGCACAGGGGAATATGGCCTGCGGCGGCGCGCGCGGCCAGAAAAACCCATAGCAAAGCGGACACCCCCAGCGCTAGGACGATACATGACAACGGCCCACCACACTGTGGGCCACACATGCACTCCCTACGTTGGAAAGTGTCCGCGCCTTACCGCCGCAGCTGATGGCCCGGCGGCTCGTATGAACACGACGCTGCGTTCAACTCGCTGATGTATTCGCCGATGTAATTTCGGGTTGTGCGCTTGTGAAAGTTGCGATTTGATAAGTGACTATAGTAAACCAGAAAGGCGGTGGGACTGTCAACGGAGAAATCCCGCCCACATGGTAGGGATAGCCCGCCCGCCCGTTGGGGGGGTGAGGCTTGCCATGGGAGAAGGATCGCGTGTATACTATGCCTAGCGAAGTAATCTACTGTAACGTCCATCACCCTTTGCAGAGCCATATATGGGAGGTTAACACCCCACTATTTTCAAAACACGGGTAGCGAAAATAAACGTGCACTACTAAGGAGGGGGGAGCATCCCCCCCTACAGGAGGGAGACAGCACGGCTATGATCTTCTACCATAGAACTACTTTCTCTTAACCAAGCACCATAACGATAGCGCCTTGGCCATGACAGCCAGCTGGCATCGTAGCACCACCTGACAGCGGCAATACATCCCCGCCTTATTCTGTTGGGTGATCATTTCTACAACTCATACACAGCTAGCACATTGCCAAAAACAGTTTGCTTTTGGTATTTTCGGATTCTTCGCGATATCACCATCATCTTAGCTATACGTTCATAAGATATAGATATTGGCATATTATCCCGCAATATGTCATATCCCAGGCGTAGATGAACAAAATACCACCCAGTAAAACTCGTCATTGCGTAGAAGTGCAAGGGTGTTTCTCGCGAGGCCGCGACCCCAGGCCCTCTTCACACCTACGCCAAGCATGTAGGAATGCTCGGTCGAGAACATATCACCTGGCGGGGCAACGGGATGCCCGCCCCTGCCATAAAAGGAGCGAACACCAAAACATCCCATCCTCAATCCAATACCCTAACAATTTCTTGGAGCGTTGTGCAGAGAAGCAAACGAGTTCACTTTGAACGAGTGTTGCTTTTTTCTTTGTGTAGCCGGGCCGAACTGCCAGAGCTATCGCGCAGATTCGGGCCAATCAGCGGTCGCAGCGCGCAATGTCGGGCGCATGTACCCTGGCAAGGTAGAACCATCATCATGACAGCACTACCCTATTCAGCCCAGCCCCATAGCCCGCACGGCTTCCAACAGAGCTACAAGCAGATCGCCCGCCGCTGGTACGAGCTACTAGGCGGCGCGCCCAAGGCCGCCACTGGCACAGAGCAGCAGCTCGAAGCGCTGCTGCTCCGTGCCTGCAAGGCCCTTCAGTCCGACGCGCACGATGACGCCGAGCCATACGCCATCGGCGTCAAACTGGTGGAGCTTGGGTTTCACCAGCCCGACAGCGCCAAAAAGAGCGCCGCGCTGTTTCAGCAGCACGCGCCGAGCCTGCTGCCCATGCGCAGCGAGTCGCGCACGCTCTCGAAGCTGCTGCTCTTCCAGAGCGCCTTCTTCGAGGGCTTCGCCTCGGGCATGCGCAGGCACATCCTCGACGAGCAGCGCCATATCACCTCGGTGTTCCTAGGCCGCCAGCGCCAGACCGAGCTGTACCTGCGCACGCTGCTCACCCATACGCCGGTGGTGCTCTGCGTGATTGACAGCGCGGGCGTGATCAGCTTTATCGCCGGGCAGGCGCTGGCGCTGCTGAAGGTGCAGCCCGAAAGCCTGATCGGGCGCTCGGTCTACGACCTGGCCTACGATTTCCCCGACCTGATCGGCTTCATCCACACATCGCTGCATGGCGCAGAGCGCACCTCCAATGTCGAGATCCGCCAGATCCGCTTCAAGGTGCGCTGCATCCCCACACGCGATGCCAGCCACACGCCCACCGGCGTGATCGGGGTCGCAGTGGCCGAGCACGACCAGCAGGGCGCCAGCACGCCCGACGAGACCTACGAGCAGATGTTCTCGCTGCTGAACGATATCGACCACGCCACGCTGCCCCGGCCCGAGCGCCAGCGCGACATGCCCGAGCCAGCCCACCTGACCGAGCCAGCCCACCTGCCAAACGACGCCGAGGCCCAGCTGGCCCCTGGCGAGCGTGATCTGCTGCAGATGCTGGCGGCAGGCAAGACCAATCGGCAGATCAGCGACCAGATGTCGCTGAGCGAGAAGGCGATCGAGAAGCGGCTCACCAAGCTCTACCTCAAGCTCAACGTGAAGTCGCGCACCGAGACGATCGCCTGGGCGATCACACACCATCTAATCTAGGCCGCGCTCGCCGCCTCCAGCAGGTCGTCAGGGTGGATCAGGCCGTAGCGCACGGCCAGCAGGGCCGCCTGGGTGCGGTCCTCCACCCCCAGCTTGCTGAGGATGTCGCGCATGTAGCCCTTCACGGTGTGCTCGGTGAGCGAGAGCGCGGCGCTCACCTCTTTGTTGCTCATGCCGCGGGCCACATACTGCAGCACCTCGCGCTCACGCAGCGTCAGATCGCCCAGCGGGTCGCTCGGCGGAGCGACGCGGTCCATCAGGCGGCGCGCAATATCGGCGTGCAGCTGCGGCTCACCGCGCGCCGCGCCGCGGATGGCGGCCAGCAGCGCGCCGCCGCCCATCTCCTTCAGCAGGTAGCCGCTGGCGCCGGCGCGCAGGGCGGCGTAGAGCCGCGCATCGTCGCGGTAGCTGGTCAGCATCAGCACCACCATGGCGGGGTGCTCGGCGCGGATGGCGCTGAGCGCGGCGATGCCATCCATCTTGGGCATCTCGATATCGAGCAGCACCACCCTGGGCAGGCACTTGCGCACGATCTCGATCGCCTCCTCGCCATTGACGGCCTCACCCACCAGCTGCATGTCCTCCTCGCCGCCGATCGTCAGCTGCAGCCCCAGCCGCACCACCTCGTGGTCGTCGGCGATAACAATGGTGATCGGATTCTCTGCACTCATACTGCCCTCCGTAGACTGATGATGATCCGGGTGCCCTTGCCTGGCGACGAGGCCACGCCCAGCGCCGCGCCCACCATGGCAGCCCGCTCGCGCATGCCGCGCAGGCCCATGGTGGCGCGGCCCGCCGACTGCGGGTCGAATCCGCAGCCCTCGTCGGCCACGGTGATGGTGATGCCATGCGGCTCGGCCTCCAGCCAGAGCAGCGCCGAGGATGCCCCGCTGTGCTTGGCGGTGTTGTGCAGGGCCTCACGCACGATCTGGCGTAGCTCGTGCACGTGCGCGCTGGGCAGCAGCGGGGCCTGGTCGAGCCGCGTCGCGATAGCCAGCCCGTGCTGGCGCGCTATCTGGCTGGCGCAGGCCGCCAGCGCCGCTGTCAGATCGGCGCGGTCCTCGGCGGGGGTGCGCAGCTGCACCAGCAGCTCGCCAAGCTCGCGCTGGGCGCGCACCACCAGCTCCTCCTGGGCCAGCACCGCCCGCGCAGCCTGCTCGGGGTTGCGGCCCAGCATGCTGTGGGCGGCGTGCAGCCCCAGGCCCACGCTGAACAGGGTCTGCTTGACCGAGTCGTGCAGGTCGCGGGCGATCCGCTGGCGCTCATCCTGCGCCACCAGGGCGCGCTGCTGCGCCAGCAACTGGGCCGATCGGGTGGCCACGCGCTCCTCTAGGTCGTCGTTGAGCGCGGCCAGCTCCTCGATGGTGGCCGCGTAGGCCATGGCCAGGGCGGCCTGCTGGGACAGC
This sequence comes from Chloroflexia bacterium SDU3-3, assembly GCA_009268125.1. Taxonomy (NCBI): domain Bacteria; kingdom Bacillati; phylum Chloroflexota; class Chloroflexia; species Chloroflexia bacterium SDU3-3. The sequence goes on from WBOU01000003.1 coordinate 306,462, forward strand.
GCATCCAGCTGCTGCAGCTCCTGCTCGGTGTAGCTGGTGCCGCTGGCCCGCCGGTCGAGATCGTAGCGCGCCAGCACCTCGCCGCCGATCCGCAGCTCGGTATGCCAGCCGTGCTCGTAGCGCTGGTGCGCGCCTACCGGGCCTGCGCCCAGGTGCGCCCGCAGCGCCCCGATCTGCTGCGGCAGATCGTGCACCAGCAGCCGCTCGATCTCGGCCCGCGAGACCACCAGCGTCAGCTGGGCGCGGGTCGCATCGATCGCCTCGCGGAAGATCTGGCGCTCGGGGTAGAAGGTGCGGTCGATCCACTCCTGGGCGCGCTGCTGCAGGGGCGAGAACACCGCCGCCGCCCCAAACAGCACCATGATCGTGGTGGCGATCCGGAAGGGCGGGCTTATCTGGCCCAGCAGGCGCGTGAGCGCGGCGGTGAGGCCAAAGTACACCGCCACCAGCGCCGCCGACACCAGGGTGTAGCCCATGGCCCGCCGCAGCGCCGAGTCGATGCCGAACAGATCGTGGCGCAAGATGGTGTAGGCCACCGCGCCCGGAAAGCACAGCTGGGTGAGCAGGATGAGGTCGGTGTTTATCTCCACCTCGATCACGCGACCCACAATGCGCAGCACGATCGGCGAGAGCGAGAGCACCAAGCTCAGCAGCATCAGCCGGGCCTGCTGGGCCATATGCTGCTGCGCGGCGGTGGATACGCGGGTGGCATCGATCAGGTTGTAGGCGGCGTAGCCCAGCAGCATGATCAGGAGGATGATCAGCGCGACCGCGCAGCCTAGGCGCTGCGACGAGGGCGGCACGGCGATCGCCAGCCCCAGCAGCAGGAGGGTGGACGCATAGACGCACGGCATCAGCCAGCGCGGGTGCCTGATCGCACGCGGGTAGTAGAGCGTCAGGTGCAGCAGCAGCGGCGCAAGCAGCACGCCGTTGGTCAGACGCAGGATGGCCGACAGCGGCACGTTCTGCTGCATCAGAAAGAGGAATAGCGGCGGGTGCGCGGTAACAACCTCGGCGGGCAGCAGCCCCAGCGAGGCCGCCATCAGCACCGCATAGCAGCCAAACAGGCTGGTGGCCATGCTGGGCCGCAGTAGCGCCAGCAAGATGCCGGTGAGCAGCGTCGAGAGCGCCACCACCAGCGATACCCGCTGGGTCAGCGGGGGGTCGATCGCCAAGATCCAGCCCGCCGCCACGGCATCGACCAACACCACCAGCGCCAGCGGCCAGAGCACATGGTAGTGCGGCGCGCCCGGTCTCCACGGCGCGGTATCGAGGGTCATCTGTGCCATCGGCATTCTCCTTGCGGGCTTGGGGTGATCGCCATGACTATAGCATCTCGCAACTCGCGCTGGCAGCCCCCATTAGGGGGGGTTTCCCTACCTCTTTTTGAACACCAGCGCCGCGGCGCGCCCGCCCGGCCACAGCCCCCAACAAAAGAGGGGTTGCATTCCCCCCCCAAGGGTGGGAGACGCACGACCGCCGCCGCTTTACCATGCAGTAAGGCCGCTATCTAGCCTGCGGCGCTCGCCACCGACCACCGCACGAGGGAGAAGCATGCGTACAGCACACCCCGCCATCAGGCTCGATGGGATGCCGCTCGCCGACACATCGATCCGCCGCCCGGTGGGCGTGACCGTGCTCGGGTTTCTGGCTGTGGTCATCGGACTGCTGGCCTACAGCTCGCTGCCGGTGGACTACCTGCCCGATGTGCCGATCGCCACTGTCTCGGTCTCGCTGCGCTATCGCAACGCCGCCCCCCAGGTGATGATTGACCAGGTGGCGCGGCCTATCGAGGACCAGATCACCACGATCAGCGGCATCAAGCACCTCACATCGATTGCAAACGAGGGCACCGTGCAGCTGGTGGTCGAGTTTCAGGATGGCGTGCAGCCCGAGGCCGCGCTGCAGAACGTGCGCGACAAAGTCAACGCGGCCCTGCCCGACCTGCCCGCCAATGTCTCCACCCCGGTCTTCCAGCAGGTCGACCCCAACGACTCGCCCATCCTGCAGCTGGCAATCACTAGCGACGAGCGCATGACCCCGCTGCAGCTGCGCTCGCTGGTGGATGAGGTATTCACGCCCGCCATCGAGCAGGTGACCGGCGTGGGCGCGGTAAATGTGAGCGGCGGGCAGCTGCGCCAGATCAACGTGTGGCTCGACCTAGAGGCCATGCAGGCCCGCAGCATCGCGGCCTCGCAGGTGAGCAGCGCGATCGCCAAGGCCAATGTGAACCTAGGCCTGGGCAGCATCTCAAGCGCAGCGCAGAGCATCGCGCTGCGCTCGCCCAGCGCCGTGGCCGACCCAGCGACGCTGGCCAGCCTGCGCATCCCCGGCACACCCTACCGCGTGGGCGATCTGGCGCGGGTGGAAGATGGCGTGGCCGAGGCCGAGAGTTACGCCCGCCTAGATGGCCGCGACGCCGTGACGCTGGCCATCCGCAAGCAGTCCGGCTCGAACACCGTGCAGGTGGCCAGCGGCGCGCACACCAAGATCGACGCCCTACTGGCCGAACACCCGCAGCTGCGCGCCGCTGTCACCAGCGACCAGTCGCAGCAGGTGAGCGCGGCGGTCAGCTCCTCGATCGAGGAGACCATTCTCGCAGTGGTGGCCGCCATGCTGGTGGTGCTGCTGTTCTTCCGCGACCTGCGCAACACCCTGGTGACGGTGGCTGGCCTGCCGATCATCATCATCGCCACCTTCGCGGCGATCTGGGCGTTTGGCCTCACGGTAAACATCATCACGCTGCTGGCGCTGTCGCTCTCGGTGGGCCTGGTGATCGATGACGCGATCGTGGTGCGCGAGAATATCTTTCGCCACCTGGAGCACGGCGAGCACCCGCTGCGCGCGGCCAGCCGCGCCACCGCCCAGGTGGCGTCCTCGGTGCTGGCCATGTCGCTCACGATCATCGCGGTATTCCTGCCCACCGCCTTCACCTCGGGCACCTCGGGCGTGCTGCTGCGCAGCTTCGGCGTGACGGTGGCCTGCGCCATGGCCATCTCGCTGGTGGAGGCCTTCACCTGGGCACCCATGCTCTCGGCCCACCTGTTCCACGGCGAGCAGAAGCAGCCCAGCGCGCAGCAGCCTGACGCCGCCGAAGCCCCCGCGCAGCCCGAGCACGAGCCGCTGCCCGACGGGCGGCTGGAGCGGGCCTACCAAGGCGCGCTGGGCTGGGGGCTGGGCCACCGCTGGGCGGTGGTGGGCATCGCCATCGCGGCCCTGGCCGTGAGCGTGGGCGTGGCCATGAGCCTGCGCTTCGCCTTCCTGCCCGCCCAGCAGAGCGACACGCTCGGTATCGGCTTCCAGCTGCCCCCCGGCGCATCGCTCGACGCCACCGACGCGCTGGCGCGCCGGGCCGAGGCCATCATCCAGGCCGACCCGGAGGTGGCCTCGCTGCAGACGCTGGTCGGCTCGACCGGCACCACCAGCAGCGGGCGCTCGCCCGAGAGCGCCACCTTCGTGGTGCGCGTGCGCGACTACCACCACGCCGAGGCCGTGCGCGAGCGGCTGCGCGGGCAGCTGGCCTTCCTGCCCGGCCTCTCGTTCAGCGCGCAGAACTACCGCGGCGGCACCAACACCGCCGCCACCAACCGCAACGTGCAGGCCCACATCCAGTCCAGCCGGTCGCTTGAGGATATGAACGGCATCGCCCAGCAGGTGGCCGCGCAGATGCAGCAGATCCCCGGCTTTATCGACATCGGCTCCAGCTACAACCTGGGTCGGCCCGAGCTCAAGATGACGCTGGACACCGACGCATCCCGCCAGCATGGCGTCACCAACACCCAGGTGGCCAGCGCGGTGCAGACGCTGATCAACGGCAGTGTGGCCACCACCCTGCAGCAGGGCGGCCAGAACACCGATGTGGTGGTGCAGATCCCCGCCGAGCGCCGCAGCGACCTGGGCGTGCTGCAGCAGATCAGCCTAGACACACCCAAGGGGCCGGTGCCGCTGGGCGAGGTGGCCGTGCTGGAAAGCGGGGAAGGCTCGACCAGCCTACGCCGCTACGACCGCCAGAACGAGATCGTGATCGGCGCGAATGTGGCCCCTGGGCAGGATCAGAACGCGCTCCAGCGCCAGCTGCGCGACCAGCTGCCCGCCCTGGGCCTGCCGCCCGATGTGACGGTGCGCTTCGGCGGCCAGAGCGAGAACCAGCGCGAGGGCTTCCAGTCCATGCTGCTGGCCATGGCCTTCGCGGTGCTATTCGTCTACGTGGTGCTGGCGGCGCAGTTCGAGTCGTTCGCCCAGCCGCTGGTGATCATGCTGGCCATGCCCTTCAGCTTCCTGGGCGCGTTCTTGGCGCTGCGTATCAGCGGGCTGACGCTCGACATCACCGCCATGATCGGCCTGATCATGCTGTTGGGCCTGGTGGTAAAAAACTCCATCCTGCTGGTGGATGTGGCCAACCAGCAGCGCCGCGCGGGCATGGCGCTCGAGCAGGCGATCATCTACGCGGGCGCGATCCGCCTGCGGCCCATCCTGATGACCTCGGCGGCGATCATCGGCGGGGCGATGCCCACCGCCATCGGCCTGCACTTCCTCAGCAGCGGCCAGGGCAGCGAGTTCCGCAAGACACTGGCCGTGGTGCTGATCGGCGGCATGCTCACATCCACCCTGCTGACGCTGCTGGTGGTGCCCGTGGCCTACAGCATGCTCGACGCGCTCCAGGCGCGGCTGGCCCGCCGCCCCGCCGCCGAATCGCCGCCCGCCGCCGAATCGCCGCCCCAGACCGCCGAACAACCCACCGCCGAAAAGTATAAGGAGCACACCGCATGAAGCTGAAATCGCTGGCAGGCATTGGGATCTGCGCCTGCATCACCCTTGGGTCGCTCACCTCATGCGGGCTGGGGCTGCGCCAGAAGACCGGCGCGCAGGCCACAGCGCAGGCCGCCGTGGCCACGCCCACCGCGCTGCCCACCGCCGCGCCGCTGGGCACCAGCATCCCCCTGACCAGCACGATCGACCTGAACAACGCGCCGGTGGCCCTGGGCGAGGTGCGCCCGGCCCAGGATGCCGAGCTGATGTTCGCGGTGCAGGGCACGGTCGAGCAGGTGCTGGTGGAAGAGGGCCAGCAGGTGAAAGCGGGCCAGGAGCTGGCGGTGCTCGACCTGCGCCCATTCGACCAGAGCGTGGCTGCGGCCCAGGCCCAGGTCGACCAGGCCAAGGCCAAGGCCGCCGCGCTCACATCCCCGCCCTCGGCGGCCCAGGTGAGCGCGGCCAAGGCCCAGGTGCGCCAGGCCGAGATCGCGCTGCGCCAGGCACAGTCTATCGAGCCTGCCGATCTGGCCGCCGCCCAGGCCCAGCAGGCCGAGGCCGAGGCCGCGCTGCAGACCCAGAAGGACACGCTCTCGCGCCAGAAGACCGCCGCCGAGGCCAGCGTGGAGAAGGCCGCCACCTCGCTGCAGGAGGCCCAGGCCAACTACGCCTCGGCTAAGAAGAACTGGGACTACGTGCAGGAGACCGGCAATGACCCGGCCAACCCCTCGGTGACGGACAGCAAGACCGGCCAGAAGAAGGCCAACAAGCTGAACGATGTGCAGCAGCAGCAGTACTACAACGCCTACGTGCAGGCCGAGGCCGGGCTGCGCCAGGCCGAGCAGGCTGTGCAGCAGGCCCAGGTGGATGCCGAGCAGGCCCGCCGAAACGAGGCCAGCGGCGTGCAGGCCGCCGAGCAGCAGGCCAACCAGGCCAGGGCCGGGGCGCAGAAGGCCCAGCTGCCCTCGGGGGCCACCACCGTCTCCATGGCCCAGGCCCAGCTTGATCAGGCCAAGGCCAGCCTGGCCATGCTCTACCCCGCGCCGAGCGAGGCCGACACGGCCCAGGCCCAGGCCAGCATCCACCAGGCCGAGGCCCAGCTGGCCCAGGCCCAGCTCGACCGCGAGAACGCCACGCTGCGCGCGCCCTTCGCGGGCGTGGTCGACCAGGTGAATGTGAACCCGGGCGACCGCAGCAGCACATCCGGCAGCGCGCCCTTCTACATGGTAGATGCGGGCCAGCTGCATGTGGAGGCGGACGTGAGCGACATCGACATCGGCGCGGTGGCAGTGGGCCAGCAGGTACACGTCACATCGGCATCCTTGATCGGCAAGGAGTACACCGGCACGGTCACCACCATCGCCTCATCCGCCCAGGTGGCGGGCGAGGTGCGCACCTACCGCGTGCGGATCGCGCTGGATGCGAGCGCGGGGCTGCGCGCGGGCATGCAGGTGCGCGTGGTCTTCGGGGGTGGCGAATGAGCGAGAAGCCCGACCCCCAGCTCCACGGCATGGCGCTCTCCGACACGGCCATCCGACGGCCCGTGCTGATCACCGTGGTGGGCCTGCTGGCGATCGTGATCGGCCTGCTGGCCTACAGCGTGCTGCCGGTGGACTACCTGCCCGACTACCAGATCGCCACCGTGGCGGTGACGCTGGAGTACGCGGGCGCGTCGCCGCAGACCATGGAGGATCAGGTGGCACGCCCGGTCGAGGATCAGCTCACCACCATCAGCGGGGTGCGCCACATCACATCCGTGGCCGACGAGGGTCAGGCCATGATCACCGTCGAGTTCCAGGATGGCGTCTCGCCCGACGCCGCGCTCCAGGCGGCCCGCGACAAGGTCAACGCGGCGCTGCCCAGCCTGCCCAGCGGGGTGGCCACGCCGGTATTCCAGCAGTTCAACCCCAACACCTCGCCGATCATGCAGCTCGCCATCACTGGCGACGGCGGCCAGACCCCGCTGGAGCTGCGCGCCCTGATCGACGAGACCTTCGTCCCGGCGGTTGAGCGGGCATCGGGCGTGGGCGCGGTCAGCGTCAGCGGCGGCCAGGAGCGCCAGATCAACGTGCTGCTCGACCTCGACCGTATGCAGGCGCGCGGCATCTCGCCCGCGCAGGTGACAAGCGCGATCGCCAGCGCCAACCCCAACCTGGGCCTGGGCAGCATCACATCCGAGAACGCCAACATCAGCATGCGCGCGCCCAGCCAGATCACCCAGCCCGCCGATGTGGCCGCCCTGCCGATCACCGGCACGGCCTACCGCGTGGCCGACGTGGCCACGGTGCAGGACGGCGTGGCCGAGGCCAGCACCTACGCACGCCTGAACGGACAGGACGCGGTGACGCTGGCGATCTTCAAGCAGGCGGGCACCAACACGGTGCAGGTGGCCCAGGCCGCCAAGGCCGAGCTTGACGCCCTGATCGCCCGCACGCCTCAGCTCCAGCTGACCATCACCAACGACCAGTCCATCCAGGTGCAGGCCGCGATCGCCAGCTCGATCGAGGAGACCATCCTGGCCGTGCTGGTGGCGCTGCTGGTGGTGCTGCTATTCTTCCGCGATCTGCGCAACACGCTGGTGACGGTGGCGGGCCTGCCGATCATCATCATCGCCACCTTCGCGGCGATCTGGGCGTTTGGCCTCACGATCAACACGCTGTCGCTGGTGGCGCTCTCGCTCTCGGTGGGCCTGGTGATCGACGACGCGATCGTGGTGCGTGAGAATATCTTCCGCTACCTTGAGCAGGGCGCGTCGCCCGTGCAGGCCGCCAGCCGCGCCACCGCCCAGGTGGCATCCTCGGTGCTGGCCATGACCCTGACGGTGATCGCGGTGTTCCTGCCCACCGCCTTCACGGCGGGCACCGCAGGCATCATCTTCAAGACCTTCGGCATCACCATCGCCTGCGCCATGGCCATCTCGCTGGTCGAGGCCTTCACCTGGGCGCCCATGCTCTCGGCCCACCTGTTCAAGGGCAGCGACCACCCCCACGACGACGAGGCCGAGCTGACCGACGAGCTAGAGGAGGCCGCCCACGCCGATCTGGGGGCCACCGCCCGCGCCTACGTGCGCGTGCTCGACTGGAGCCTGCAGCACCGCTGGGTGCCGCTGGTCGTGGCCGTGGTGGTGCTGGCCGCCAGCGTGGGCGTGGCCTTCACGCTGCGCTTCACCTTCCTGCCCGCCCAGGAGAACGACACCTTCGGCCTGGGCTTCCAGTCGCCCCCCGGCGCGTCGCTGGCCGAGACCGACCGCCTGGCGCGGCAGGCCGAGCCGATCATTCTGGCCGACCCCGGCGTGGCCGCCGTGCAGACTCTGGTGGGCGCGACCGACACCAGCGCCAGCAGCACCACCTCGGCGGAGAGCGCGGCCTTCACCATCAAGCTGCACGACTTCCACCAGGCCGACGCCGTGCGCGAGCGGCTGCGCGAGCAGCTGGCCTTCCTGCCCGGCCTGGCGCTCAGCGCCCAGAGCTCGGAGGGCAGCACCAGCACCGCCGTCACCAGCCGCAACGTCCAGGTGCAGATCCACTCCACCCGCCCGCTCGACGAGCTGGCCGCGATCAGCGCCCAGGTGCAGCAGCAGGTCGGCTCGCTCGAAGGCTTCAGCGACATCGGCCAGAGCTACAGCACCGGCAAGCCCGAGGTGCAGCTCACGCTCAACACCGAGGTGGCCGGGCAGCACGGCCTGAGCAACGCCGACGTGGCCAGCCTAGTGCAGACGCTGGTGAACGGCACCGTGGCCACCTACTGGCAGCACAGCGGCGAGGATATCCCGATCATGGTGCAGCTGCCCGCCGAGCGCCGCCAGTCGCTGGAGACGATCAACCAGATCACCATCCCCAGCAGCCAGGGCAGCGTGCCGCTGCGCTCGCTCACCCAGATCTCGCTGGAGGCCGGGCCAACCAGCCTGCGCCGCTACGACCGCCAGAACGAGATCGTGATCGGCGCGAACGTGGCCCCCGACGCCGACCAGAACCGGCTGCAGCAGGCCCTGAATACGAAGATCGCCGCGCTGGGCCTGCCCGCCGATGTGCGCGTGAGCTTCGGCGGCCAGACCGAGAGCCAGGACGAGGCCTTCGCCACGTTGTTCGGCGCGATGTGGTTGGCCATCCTATTTGTGTACGTGGTGCTGGCCGCGCAGTTCGAGTCGTTCACCCAGCCGCTGGTGATCATGCTGGCCATGCCCTTTAGCTTCATCGGCGCGTTCCTAGGCCTGAAGCTCACCAACCTGGCGCTGGATGTGACCAGCATGGTCGGCCTGATCACGCTGCTGGGCCTGGTGGTGAAAAACTCCATCCTGCTGGTGGATGTGACCAACCAGCTGCGCAAAAATGGCATGGAGACCCACGAGGCGATCAAGCGGGCGGGCGCGATCCGCCTGCGGCCCATCCTGATGACCTCGGTGGCGATCATCGGCGGGTCGGTGCCCACCGCGCTGGGGCTGCACATCCTCAGCAGCGGGCAGGGCGGCGAGTACCGCCAGGGCCTAGCCGTGGTGCTGATCGGCGGCGTGCTGGCATCAACCCTGCTGACCCTGCTGGTGGTGCCCACCGCCTACAGCCTGCTCGACTCGCTCCAGTCGTGGCTGGCCGAGCGCCTGGGGCGCAGCGCCGCCCAGCCCGCCCTGGCCACCCAGGAGGAGTAGCACAAGAGACACGTTGGCGGGCGCGGCTCGTGCGGCGCGCCCGCCCCAAGCACAAAGGAAGAACCACCATGAGAATACCGATCATAGCGCTGGCCCTGCTCGGCGCACTGGCGCTGGCCGGCTGCCGCCCAGCCGGGCAGGCGCAGGCCCCAGCCGAGACCGCCGCCAGCGCGCCCACCGCCACCCCGCCAGCCACGCTCATCCCCACCCTGGCAGCCACGCTCATCTCCACCGAGGCACCCGCCGCCGCCACGCCCGCCCCTGCCGAGACCGCCACGCCCGTGCCCGCCCAGGCCACCGCGACGCTGCCCACCCAGGCCACGCCCGCCCCTGCCGAGGCTGCCACGCCCGTGCCCGCCCAGGCCACCGCCGCCCCCGCCGCAGGCGGATCCAAGACGGCCCAGGTCGATGCGGCCACGCTCAACGCCGCGCTGCAGGCCAACCTGGCCGCCCGGCCCAACTCGCCCATCACCGGCACCACTGTCACACTCGGCAGCGGCACCATCGATATCGCCTTCACCGCCGAGCGCATGGGCATGCAGCTCACCGGCAACGCTGTCATCCAGCCCCAGGCCGCCGACTGCAAGCCCAACGCCACCGTGGCATCCGCCACCGTGGCAGGCCAGGAGCTGGGCGATAAGCTGAAAGAGACCCTAGCCGCCGAGGCCGACGCCGCCATCGCCCAGACCATGGCGCAGTACGGCGACCAGGTGTGCATCGAGCAGATCAGCGTGGGCGACAAGGCCGTGACGGTGACATACCACTAGGGGGCAGGGATCAGGGGATAGGGATCAGGGATTGGGAAGGATAAAACCTGCTCAATAACAGGTGGCCCAGGGCAGCAGCATGCCCTGGGCCGTGGTTGTTATATATCTTAACTTAGTGCTCGAATTCGCTAAATGCACGTGCTGCTTGGATCCCTAAATCTCCTGGTATATATATATCCGACGGCTGAGATTCTTCTTGAAAATCTTGTGCTATCTTCGGGCATAAAAGCTTGAAGTCACAAGAGGCACACTTACTATGATGTGGCCGCATTGGGAAATCACCTTTTAAGATGCGGTCAACAGCCCATTCAACATTAGATATAGCCGATTGGACAGCAGCATCATTAATAGGAACATCTATCCTTTGCCCATCTTTAAGTAAATGGACTGCTCCCGTTTTAGCTTCTTCTCCTAAGACATCTCTTGCTGCCTTAGCGTATAGCTGCACTTGTAGAGCTAATTCAGTCCAATGCAAATCTTCATTTTCTTCAGGATTATCTCCTCCTTCCATAGCTTTGAAATCAATAACTCGTGCATCTACTATTTTCTCACCCTGATCTAGTTTTAGCAGAAGATCTATAGAACCAGATATAACTGCTTGCATAACAGGAACTTCAAATCTCACCTCCACTTCTCTTTCCTGAGAAAAGTCATCTACAAAATCTTCAACATACTTTCGAACTATCTTACATGCGCTATCCTGAGCACGCTCATAACCCCCAGGTCTATTAACTGGATCATTACTAGGAGGCACATGCTTAAGATGAAATATTTGTCTAGCAATCTCTTCAGCCTCATCTCCCGTTGGAGATGTTTGCAAAAAGATTTCATGTAATTTTTCTACAGCCGTGTGAACAGTCTTACCATAACCAAACAACGTGGGAACAGGTGGGCTAAAACCAAAACTCTTACGAAACTGATAGTCTTTAGGACAACGCAGATAATATTTAATATCCGAATAACTTGTAGGGACGACTGTCTCATCAATTCTAGGAATAGGTAAAGCTGGTACCAGTCCCAAAGGGAGTTGACTGGGATCTTTACTAATTTCTATATGTTGCAATCTTGAAGCAAAAGGTGAAGGTCTCCGGACCAATTTCCCAGCCGGTAATAATTCACTCCCTGTTACATATAAGAACCGCTCTGCTCGCGTTAAAGCTGTATAAAATAATCTTGCCTCCTCATCCGGGGACCCTTGATATGCACCTCGCTGTAGAGCTGGCTGTATCACTTTCTTAGGAAGATAGCCATCATATTTACGTATGCTATTAGGAAATCTTTGGCGCTCAACATCAACAATAAAAGTAACAGGGTATTCTAATCCTTTTACCTTATGAACAGTTGCAATAGTAACAGCATCAGGCCTTTGAAGAACATCATCAGTCGATGTATCATATCCTGTCTCAGCGACATTATTAAGGAAATTTAATATCTCTTGAAATCTTTGCTTAGTATCTATACTTATATATACAGACTCTACATCTTGTATCATTCTACTAAATACGCCCAAATCCCGCATTTTAACAGAGTCTATTCTTGTCTTTTGGATACCAAATGCTTGTAATAATTCATGCACTAATCTCTGTGGATATACACGTCTACGGCTACCTGAAGTCACAGGGGCATGTATCAATCTTCCCCATTCAGCAAGAATTCGAGCAAAGTCACCGAAATCAGCAAAAGGAAAAATTGGCACAACTTGATTATTAAAATGGTCTAACGCAGTTTGGCGATCTGGCGATTTTTCTCGCAGCAAATTGAAAGTCTCACGTAATACGTTTACTTCAGGACGTTCAAATACCCCTCCTCCTGCTTCCAAAGTAAAAGGGACACGTAAAGCCTCAAGAGCATCTGTAAACGCAGCATGACGTGGTCGCTGATCCCCTTCTAATGAACGAGTCGAACGCATCAAAATGCTAAAATCACCAGGAGTTAGGCCTCTAACACGGCCATGATCTTCATATGCTGAGCCCAATAGACTCATGATTCTCTCGGCTACCCAAGTAGCCTCATCAGCCCTGGTTTGAAACCAAAGGTTTCGAAAGTCTCTTGGCCCATTAGGAGTATCAGCAGATGGATCTTTTGTAATTCTTGTAGGCCCTAATTCAGCAGCAGCAAATAAATCTGCTGTATGAACTATCGCCGGTGTACTTCGGAAATTATGTGAAAGCCTATAGCGTTTACACTGTGAATATCGCTGTTCAAATGTCAATATATTAGTAACATCAGCCCCCCTCCAAGAATATATTGATTGATCATCATCACCTACAACAAATAGAGTGTCTGAACGCTTATGTAGCTCTTTGATCAAAGTTTCTTGAACAGGATTAACATCTTGATATTCATCAACCATTAGATGTTTAAGCTTTACAATTGCTCGATTTGCGTCCGTACCATTAATCTGCAATAATTTTACAGCCCTATTAACTATCAAAGAAAAATCTATAAATTGATCTCGTTCAAGCTGATTTTTTAGTACCTGAAGCAAATCACCTAATTCTCGATCCTCTTTCTTAATGATATCTATTTCCAACATCTCATCATTCATTGTTTTCCAAGCATCAGATACCTTTTTTATAGTATCGAAATATCCGTTTTTATTACTATTTCTACTCCTAATTTGATGAATACCAAGCTTTGGGTATCTAGATATCAAATAAAGTATCAATCTATTATCATCTAAAATATCAAATTGTCTATATCTAGCATCCATATCCCCAAGAATCTTATGACAATATGAATGAATAGTACCAATATACATTGCACCTAATATAGTCGATGGCAAACCAGAAATCTCTAAAGCTTTAGCAACTTGGCGCTTAATGGACTCAGCAGCTTTCTCTGTAAACGTAAACGCAACAATATCAGACGGTAAAGCACCTTCAGCTATTAAGCGTGCAATGCGAAAAGATAAAGTGCGAGATTTACCAGAACCAGCACATGCTAGACAAAGTATCTCGCGAGATGTATCTTTTGCCGCAAGATACTGCTCATCTGTAAGGTTATTTCGAAGTACATCATTGATATCAGCCATATGCTACCTCCGTTAATCTCTAAATAAATTATTCACGAGATAAAAGTTATTACTTATTATACAGATGAAGCACTATCTCTTTTGCCTGACGCTTAATAAATTCAGGAGGTAGCGCATTACCTATCATCTCAGCAGCATATTGCTTCCCTCTCCTAAGGGAAAATATATAGTTTATAGGAAAAGACTGTAATAAAGCAGCTTCTCGCAAGGTTATTGCCCTATTTTCTTCAGGATGAATAAATCTTCCTTTTGAAGGATTATAGCAACCTCCCGTAATAGTAGGTGCTACTGAATCCCAAGACATTCTTCCATAAACATCATTAAACCCTTTACACTTCTTATGACAATCAAGTTGATCCTCAAGGGGAAGGCTACTCCTGCTACCTCCATCTTTAGGTATCTGCTGTATGATCTTTATGACTTTCTCGCTTCTTCTCTCTGGTAAATCATGCAAAGCATCTCCACTCTGACCAGCTTTAGGAAGCGAACCTATTACAGATCTTACAGTAATATATTTAATTTCTTGTACTGCAAATGGTATAATACCAAACCTACTAGCAATTAATATCATACGACGTCGACGTTGTGGTACACCATAATCTGCGGCATTAAGAACACGAACACTAGAGGTATCTACTAGATAGCCAAGCTCTCTAATTCTAGACAGAAACCTAGACATGCGCTCATCAGAAGCTAATTCAGGAACATTCTCAAGCATTATAGTTTTAGGCATAAAAGCTTCTACAAATCTTAGGAACTGAAATATTAAGTCGTTTCTGTCATCAACTACCTTGCGTGAGCCATTTAATGTCCTCATTGACGAAAATCCTTCACACGGGGGACAGCCAGCAAGCAAATCCAATTGTCCAGATCGAATTTTAAGTTTCTTTTTAACATCTTCAGGTTTTAGACAACAAATGTCAGTATTCCAGACCTCAACCTCAGCATGATTAGCCTTGTATGTTTCGGCAGCAAGAGAATCTATCTCCACAGCACCTATAACTTGAAATCCAGCAAGTTTCAAACCTAGGGTTAAGCCACCACAACCAGAAAAAAGATCAATAGCTCTGAGTTTTCTTCTTCGATTTGTTGTCATCATATATTGTATCTCTAGAGGGTAGTACGTTAATTAATAGATCACTAAATATCTTAGTCTTTAATAGACATAAGATATTTAGTGGCTATAAAAAAGTAGCAGATCGATATTGCTTACTTTAACTGTACTAGGCACTGATGTCAAGACTGAGCAGGAATTTATTAGCCTATTTACTAGGTGCTAAGCTACATGAAGAAGACAGGTCTTGGGGGACCTCACAAGTTACCTCTATACACCCCCGCGCCCGTAGCGAGCGCGGGAACCGCAGTGCGCCCTACGCCGCGCCGAACATCCCCAGCGGGTAGCGAATGCCGCGCCGCGCGTCGGCCAGGATGCGCTGCAGCAGCGCGTCGTCGATGGCCTCGATCTCGGCGGGGGACAGCCAGCCCAGCGCGGCCACGCCGGGGGCGGGCGTGGAGTGGCCGGGGTAGATGTAGGCGCTGAACACGAACAGCAGCTGGCCCGCGCCGCTGTAGATGCCCACCAGGTTGGCCAGCGCCACCGGCACGCCTGTGGCCTCCAGCACGGCGCGCTGGGCGGCGCGCTGCACATCCTCGCCCTGGGCCAGCGCGGCCTGGGGCAGCGCCCACGCGCCGTCCTCCTCGCGGCGCACCAGCAGCACGCGGTCCTCGTTCGGCAGCACCACGGCGGCGGCGACTGCGGTCATATATGGCTCGCTCATAGCTCGGCGCTCCTCTCCATGCACTGCGGGGCGCGGGTGGCCTGCACCGTAGAGCGGTACTGCTCGCCCCAGTCGCGCATCAGCAGCAGGATGGGGCGCAGGCTCTCGCCAAACGGCGTCAGCCGATACTCCACGCGCGGCGGCACCTCGGCGTAGACGGTGCGCGTGATCACGCCGTCGGCCTCTAGCTCGCGCAGCTGCAGGGTGAGCATGCGCTGGGTGGCGTTCGGCAGCAGCTTGCGCAGCTCGCCGAAGCGCTTCATGCCATCCAGCAGGTGGTAGAGGATGACGCTCTTCCACTTGCCGCCGATGATATCGGTCGTGGTCTCGACCGGGCAGGCGAACTGGCAGTCGTAGATCTTGCCCATGTTCTTCCTATCTACGCGCAATAGTATCAAAATAGGTACTACTGCACAAAATTGTGCGTTCTTGCGCTGCCAATTGTAACAGCTATACTTACACCTATCAAGCGGCGTAAACGCGACCGAAACCAAGCGATAGAGCGAAGAGGAGCAATACGATGGCAACCATGAACGCGGTGCGGATCCACGCCTACGGCGGGCCGGAGGAGCTGAGGCTGGAGCAGGCCGAGCGGCCCACGCCCGGCGCGGGCGAGGTGCTGGTCAAGGTCGAGGCGGCGGGCATCAACCCGGTGGATATCAAGACGCGCGCGGGCGGCGGCGTGGCGGGCATGCTGCCCGAGTCGCCCTTCCCGCTGACGGTAGGCTGGGATGTGGCCGGGGTGGTGTCCGAGGTGGGCGCGGGTGTCACCGCGCTCAAGCCGGGCGATGCGGTCTACGGCATGGTCAACTTCCCCAAGGCCGGGGGCGGCTACGCCGAGTACGTGGTGGCCCCGGCGGCGGAGCTGGGCATCCGCCCCGCCAGCCTTAGCGCCGAGGAGGCCGCCGCGCTGCCGCTGGTGGCGCTCACCGCCTGGCAGGTGCTCGACTTCGCCCAGGTGCAGCCAGGCCAGCGCGTGCTCATCCACGCGGCGGCGGGCGGCGTGGGCCACGTGGCGGTGCAGCTGGCCAAGGCGCGCGGCGCGTTCGTGGTCGGCACGGCCTCGGCCCGCAACCAGGCCTTCGCGCGCGAGCTGGGCGTGGATGAGTTTGTGGACTACACCGCCGCGCCCTTCGAGCAGCAGATCGCGCCGGTGGATGTAGTGTTCGACGCGGTGGGCGGCGAGGTGCTGGCCCGCTCGTACGCGGTGCTGAAGCCGCATGGCTCGCTGGTGTCGATCGTGGCCGCGCCCCCGGCAGATCTGGCCGCCGCCCACCAGGGCATCAGCAGGCAGCTGCTGGTGCACGCCGAGCCGTCGCACCTGGCCGCGATCAGCGCGCTGGTGGATGCGGGGCGGCTGCGCGTGGTGGTGGAGCAGGTGCTGCCGCTGGCCCAGGCCGCCGAGGCCCACCGCGTGAGCCAGGCGGGCCGCGTGCGCGGCAAGCTGGTGCTGCGCGTGGGGTAATTACCGCTAAGGCCGTATAGATTCACTACCAAGCCACCAAGGCACCAAGAACAAAAGAATCTTGGTGTCTTGGTGGCTATTGGTGCCCTTCGCTCGCTTTCTAGAATGCCTGGCGCACCTGCTCAATGATCGCAACGGCGGCCCCCACGCCGTCCTCCGCCTGGATCTGCCTGCCCATATCAGCGGCGCGCCGCCGCATGGCCGCATCGCTCACAGCCGCATGGATAGCAGCGGCCAAGCGTCCAGCGCTCAGGCGGCGCTGCGGGATCGGCTGCGGCCCAAGCCCACGCGCATGCACGATCGCCCCCCAGAACGGCTGATCGCCCAGGAACGGGCAGATCACCGTCGGCCTGCCAGCCCGCAGCCCTGCGGCGGTTGTCCCCGCGCCGCCGTGATGCACCACAGCGACGACCTGTGGAAACAGCCAGTCGTGCGGGGCGGCATCGATGAGATGAGCAGTCTTCGGCAGATCCGTGGCCTGAAGGCCGCCCCAGCCGCAGGCTAGGATGCCGCGCTGTCCCGCGCTGGAAAGCGCATCCAGAACTATGCGCGTGCGGTCGTTGGCATGTTTTCCGCTCATGCTGCCAAAGCCAACATATACCGGCGGCGGCCCATCGCTCAGAAAGGCGCAGAGCGCAGGGTCGGCCTGCCATTCAGCGGCCTGGTCGAGAAACCACGAGCCTGTAACATGGACATGCGCGGGGAAATCATCGGGCCGGGGCAGCAGCGCCGGGCTGTAGGGATACAAAATGGGGATGGGCTGCCCGTCCTCTCGTCGCAGCATATCGGCAAAGCGCCGCTGGCGCGGCAGTCCCAGGGTATGCTGCCGGAAGAAGTTGGTCATGCCAGTGGCGACTGCCGAGGAGAGCGTGTTCAGGTGATAGCTCAGCAGGTTGAACTGTGGGCCAAGCCGCCATGCGCCAAAAAAGGGGTTGGGGAAGGCGCGGGTCGGGGTATAGAAGGGCAGCGGGATGGCCATCACCAGCGGGATGCCAAGCTTCTCGGCGATGTGATAGCTGCCCAGCATCTTTGGGTGGTGCACGATCAGATCGGGTTGGACCAGCTGCGCCGCCCGCCACTCCTCCTCCAGCAGGTGCCGCATCGCGGCCTTGATCTGCCGGAGCAGCGCGAAGGTAGTGCCGCCCTTTAGCAAGGCCCGGCTCAAATCAAGCAGGGTGTTGCGCATAAAGGCGTAGCTCAGCCCGTGCGATTCGATCAAGGGCTGGAATTCTTCCGATGCGCATAGGGCCACCTCGTGCCCCGCGTCGCGCAGGCCCCTGCCGAGGGCGATAAACGGCTGGATATCGCCATAGGTGCCAAAGGTGCTGATGAGGACACGCATAGGTCTTCCTTTTCCAAAACGCCGCGCCGCTACGAGAGAACCCGCGCGCCGATCTGCTCGGCTGCGTAGGCGTGCGCCTGTTCAAGCAGCGCCCGTATCTTCGGGGCAGCGTGTTCGCGCATCCAGGCCTCATCGGGCGGGGTATCGGGTTCAAGCGTGCGCTGAACGGTGGATATCAGCGCCTCGGTCTGAACATCGAGCGATGGGCGGTCTTTCGGCGGAAGCAGCTGATCGACCAGCACAAAGCCGGTCCACAGTGCGCTAAACGTGTGTAGCTGCACGCTCGGGTCGACATCGGCGCGCAGCAGCCCAAGCTCGCGCAGAAGCGCCAGCAGATCGGTGCCTTCAATAAAGGACTGCTGCTGGATGAGGCTGCGCTGGGTGAGCTTGCCAAGCATGAGGGTGTCGCGGGTAAAGAGCGCACAGGCGATAGGCCGTAGCTTGATCGCGCGGAGCAGCGCGCTCAGCAACCGGTGGAGCGTGGCTTCACGCGGGTCTGCTTCCACGCGCTGGATCAGCCCGCCCCACAGCAGCTGCAGCTCGCGCAGCAGCACCGACTCGAACAGGGTCTCCTTGCTCTTCCAGTGCAGATACACTGTGCCGGTGCCAATGCCAGCGTGCTGCGCGATATCGCTGATGGTAATGCGCTTGTAGCCCCATTGGATCAGTAGTATGGCGGCGCTATCCAGGATGCGATCTGCGCGCTCTGTCAGCCCCGCCCCGCCTTTTCCCTGGCCCCCAGCGATGGGTGGTGTTGACTCCATAGTCTTCCTGTGAATAAATAACAAATATATTCAAAAGTATAGTTGGATCTAATCCGTGTGTCAAGAAGACCCGAGGCGTACCTACCAAAAACCCAAGCATACTGCTTTTCCCCATTGCGCTGCCAGCAATGCGTGATCAGCGGAGAAGGGTTGGCGCTGTGCCATTTCCAATGCCCTTCTGTGCTCTTGGTGTGTTGTTATCCGCCCCCTTCATGCCTTCGCATCTTCGTGGTATTCGTTTTACCGCCAAGACTCCAAGCACCAAAGAATCTGGGTGTCTTGGAGCCTTGGTGGTTATTCGTCCCCTTCGTGTCTTCGTGTCTTCGCGGTATTCGTCTGCCGAGCGATCGCCATTCCCTCGCGCGTGGTTTCGTATATAATGCCGCAAGCATCCGCCGCATAGCCCGACAGGCAGTTCTATGGCCTACACTCTGAGCGAATGGAGCCGTATCAGCGCCACAGATGCGCTGCGCGAGCGCGAGGCCCACGTGTGGCAGATCGGGCTGGAGCAGCCGCCCGAGGCGGTGACCCTGCTGCGCCGCCTGCTCTCGCCCGACGAGCTGGAGCGCGCCGATCGCTTCCACTTCCCCGACGACCGGCGGGCCTTCGCGGTGTGCCGTGGCGTGGCCCGCCGCATCCTGGGGCGCGAGCTGGGCGTGCCCGCCCACGAGCTGCGCTTCACCTACTCGGCCTACGGCAAGCCCGACATCGCGCCCGAGCAGAACCCCAGGGGCCTGCGCTTCAATATCTCGCACTCGGGCGGGGTGGCGCTGTGCGCGCTGGCCTACGGGCGGCGGCTGGGGGTGGATATCGAGCGCGTGCGCGAGGATCTGGACTACCTGCCGCTCTCGGCGCGCTTCTTCGCGCCCGATGAGCACGCCGCGCTGCTGGCGCTGCCCGGCGCGCTGCGCCGCCGCGCCTTCTTCGCGTGCTGGACGCGCAAGGAGGCCTACATCAAGGCGCGCGGCGAGGGTCTGTCGTTCCCGCTGGAGTCATTCTCGGTGTCGCTGGGGTCGCAGGCGCGGCTGCTGCGCACCGGCGTGCGCCAGGAGGCCCCGGCCACCTGGCGCATGGCCCAGGTGCCCGCCGCCCCCGACTTCATGGGGGCGCTGGCCGTCGAGGTGGCGGGTGCGCCGCTCGATGCGCTGGGCTTCGGGCAGATCGACGCGGTGGTGGGGTAGCATCGGCCGGTCGTCTGGCCCGCTACCGTGGTCGTCTGGCCCGCTACCGTGGTCGTCTGGCTCGCTACCGTGGTCGTCTGGCTCGCTACCGTGGTCGTCTGGCTCGCTACCGTGGTCGTCTGGCTCACTACCGTGGTCGTCTGGCTCGCTACCGTGGTCGTCTGGCTCGCTACCGTGGTCGTCTGGCTCACTACCGTGGTCGTCTGGCCCGCTACCGTGGTCGTCTGGCCCGCTACCGTGGTCGTCTGGCTCGCTACCGTGGTTGTCTGGCTCGCTACCGTGGTTGTCTGGCTCGCTACCGTGGTTGTCTGGCCTCTGAAAAGGGCACCACAGACCGTAGGCAATGCTTGCAGCGTTGCTCGGTCGCCCCGACCGCTTGCAGCTTCGATGATGATGGGTGCTCTTGGTTGTTTGGTGTGTGCCCTGCGCGGGCGGCGGCTAGGGGCCAGCCCCCTCACATGGTGTCACTTTTTCGTGGTGTTTCTCATCAGCGATAGCGGTGGTACGTGTTCGGTGGGTGGATGCCCTGCGCGGGCGGCGCCGAGGGGCTCGCCCCTCGGAACCCCACGAGGGGGCGTCGCCCCCTTCGAACTCCCAATTTGAAGCATTCCAATGCCGAATGCTGGCGGCTGGTGTTCGTGCATATGGCCAGCAAAACACTATCGGCACCTTCGCCGCATGGGCCGGGTGGATGAGATCCTCAATCTCACATGCGGTGCATGGCTTGGCACGCGTTCTCTCGACATGTGCCGCATCCAGAAGCCCCGCACAAAAAAGTGACACCTGTTGAGGGCCAGCCCCTGTGAACCCCGCGAGGGGGCGATGCCCCCTTCGATCCCCCAATGTTGGGCGTTCCCGTGCCATTCCCTGGCGGCTGGTGTTCGTGCATAGGGCCAGTTTGCGCGAGTAGCACCTTCGCCGCATGGGCCGGGTGGGGAGGGCTGGGTGGTACTGCTTTTGAGGTTGGTTTGCTGGCAATGATTGTTGTGCAGGGTTTGGCACGCGGTTTTGCACGCTTTCCCGCTTCCCAATGCCTCGCCCATCCGGCGAAGGTGCCGCACATACCTACTGGCCATCACCCCCACCGCAGCGACGAGGCCGCACCCAGCGTGGCGGGTCTCTTTTTCCCAATGCCTTTTCGGCCCATACAAAAGCCCCCGCCTTTATTCAAAAGTCGGGGGCTTTTGCTATCGGCTGGGGGGCCGCTAGGGCATCGCGTCGAGCACGATCGAGTCGAGCAGCAGGGCGTCGGGGCCATCGAGGGCGGGGTCGGCGGGCTGCATGCCGGTGAGCGGCAGGCGCTGGCCGTCGGGGCCATACATGCCCACCACCAGGCGGTAGGAGCCGGGCGGCGCATCCTCGGGCACCTTGAGTGGGATCTGCATCTCGCTGTAGCGGTCGGGGGTCGAGCCTTCCGGCGGGAAGGGCACATCGGCCTGGGCGTAGCGCTGGCCGTCCGGCCCGATCACATGGGCGAACAGCATCACATCGCTCCTGGCCACGTGGGCCGAGTGCCACACCAGCGTCCAGGTGAAGGTGGTGCCCACGGTGCGCTGCTTGGGCGAGCGGATGCCATAGAGCCAGCCGCCACCGGTAAACTGGGCAGGCTTGCGGTAGTCGACGGTCGGCGGGGCCTCGTAGATCCAGGCGTAGTCCACCCCATGGATCTGGATGACCTTCAGCGGCTCGGCCTTGCCGTAGAACTCGTCGAAGGGCGGCAGCAGCGGGCCGATCTGCGCGTCGTTCACATACACCACCACATAGCCGCTCTGCGGCGGCAGCGGGCCGATGTTCGGCTCCAGCGACTGCGCGCCATCGCGCAGGTAGAGCTGCAGGCCGGTCTTCAGCGTGGTGACCACGCGCACACCGGTGATGTCCTTCTGCTCATTCAGCCAAGCCGCCGCCAGATCCATGCCCTCACCCCAGCCGGTCTTGAAAGCCCACGCGCCCGCCTTCGCGCCGCCCAGCAGCTGGTTGAAGGCCGCGATCTGGTAGGGGTGCCACGAGGCCACGTTCAGAGCCGCGCCCAGGGCTACCGCGCCCAGGGCCGCTGGCCCCAGCGCCGCTACGCGCCGCCGCGTGAGCCGGGCCAACAGATCGGGCAGCAGCTGGCCCAGCAGCCAGCACAGGCCCAGCGCCGCCAGCACATCGATGGCGGGAAACGACGGCTCGACGTAGCGGTTGAACTTCTTGGCGAACAGGCTCATGGCCAGCGCGAACAGCACCGCAAACCACGAGAGGCCCGCGAGGGTGCGCTGGGCGTGGGGCGGCATGGCCAGCTTGCGCCAGGCGAAGGGCAGCGCCAGCAGGCCCACAGTGGTGATGGGGGTGAGGCGCAGCGCGATCGCCACCGGGTAGAACAGCAGGCCGGGCGCTGGGTCGCTGCGGCCCAGGAAGAAGTTGCCCAGCTGGTGCGGCTGGGTGCCCTCGGCGGTGTAGCCGATGCGGATCTGCTCGAAGGCGGCCATGGGCGCGGCCCACAGCGCGGGCCAGACCACCATGGCCGTGGCCACCATGGCCGCGCCCCACCACACCAGCTCCAGCGCCAGATCGCGGAAGCGGCGCTTCTGGCCGCAGCCGTAGGCCGCCCACAGCGCGATGGCCGCCACCGCAGGCCCCATGATCAGGCCGGGCGACTTGGTGTCAACCGCCAGCCCGGCGAACACGCCGGAGAGGATGAGGTCGGCCTTGCGCGGCGCGTAGAACCAGTAGCGGCAGGCCGCGATGATGCCCAGCGTCATGAAGGTGCCCGACAGCGCATCCACGTGCAGCACGCGGCTGTAGGCGATCACGAAGGGGTCGAGCGCCCACAGCAGCGCGCCCATCAGCGCCACGCCGCGCGGCAGCACGCCGCGCAGCTGCACGTAGGCCACGCTCACCGCCAGGGCGTTGACGATGGCGGGGAAGAGCTGGAAGAAGGCAACGTAGTGCTGGGGCGTGATCGCGGGCAGCATGCCCGCGTCGCCCATGGCGTTGCGCAGCAGGATGCCGAACGCCCCCAGCCACATCGTCGTCACGCCGGGGTGGTCGGTGATGGCCGTACCGGCGAAGTTGCCCGCCTGGATGGCGCTTAGGAAGGTCTCGGAGCGCGTGAACCAGAAGTTGACCTCGTCCATAGTGGCGAAGCGCCCTAGGTCGAGCACGCGGGGTATGAGCGCCACCACAAAGATCGCG
Organism: Chloroflexia bacterium SDU3-3; assembly: GCA_009268125.1. Classification (NCBI taxonomy): domain Bacteria; kingdom Bacillati; phylum Chloroflexota; class Chloroflexia; species Chloroflexia bacterium SDU3-3. The sequence continues at coordinate 329,358 of WBOU01000003.1, forward strand.
AGCGGCAGCAGGGCGGCCACCAGGCCCAGCGGGCGCGATCGTTCGGCGGCGGGTAGGCTATAGGTTCGTTCCAAAAAGTACCTCTCCATCCATTCGATCATCCTCGTTCCAACGGCCCGTATTGTAGCGCGAGAATAGCCGGGCGGATGCCCAGATGGGCTAGTCCTTCTGTGTGATTCTTCACAGGTAGAAAAGGATGACCGCTTTTTTCTCCCCGCTATGATTGTACCAAGAATACCCGCCCCGCCCGAAGCTCGCGGTGTTTAGGCAGCCCTGATCTTTGCCAGCGCAGCGGCCGGAGCGCATGCGGAAGCCCTGGCGTGACCGCAGGGCGCTAGGCCACCAGCGCGAACAGTTGCGGTATGCCCCGCCATCGTTAACAAACTCTTGATTGTTGCCCCTGCATTCATGTGGTACACCTTGAAGAGAAATAAGGCATACCTTCAGATGCCCGATCGAGACCAAGAGCGAGGGCCGACCGATGATCACCATGAGCGAAAGCACCGAGATGTACCTGCTGCGCACTGCGCTGCTGCAGCGCGAGAGCCAGCCGGTGCCGCTTTCTCTCCTCGCGCAGGAGCTAGATGTCTCGACCGTCTCGGCCAACGAGATGTGCCGCAAGCTGATGCACGATGGCCTGCTGATCTACGAGCCGTACAAGGGTGTGAGGCTCACCGAGCACGGCTCGGCGATCGCGCTGCGCGTGCTGCGGCGGCGGCGGCTGTGGGAGGTCTTCCTAGTCACCCACCTGCACCTGCCCGCCGACGAGGCCGAGCGCATCGCCTGCCGCTTCGAGCATGTGACCCCCGACCATGTGGCCGACCGGCTGGGCACCATGCTGGGCGAGCCGCGCTACACCACCCGCTCCGAGCCGATACCGCAGGCCGCCGCCACCGAGATCGAGCTGCCAGCGCTGGCCGCCACCGAGCTCGGTGTGGGTGGCGAGGGCGAGGTGGTAGCGATCACTGCGTCGCCGACGGTGGGCGGGTTCCTCTGCAGCCAGGGGCTGCGGCCAGGGGCGCGCATCCGCGTGCTGGCGGCCTCGGGGCGCGGGCAGATCATCGTGCGGGTGGGCGGGCAAGAGCTGGTGCTAGAGCAGGCGCTGGCCGAGCATATCCGTGTTGTGGTGGATCACCACCATCTAATCTCCGAAGAGGTATAGAACCCATGGCAACCACACAGGTACCACTGAGTCACCTGAATATCGGCAACCAGGCCACCATCGTGCGCATCGGCGGCGAGCGGCTACTGCGCCGCAAGATGCTGACGATGGGCATCATCACCGGCGAGCAGATCACGCTCACCGCGCGCGCCCCGCTGGGCGACCCGCTTGAGTTCCAGGTCAAGGGCTACCGGCTCTCGCTGCGCTCGCACGAGGCCGAGCAGGTGCTGGTGGAGGTGGCCCAGTGAGCGCATCATCGCAGCTTCCGCTGGCCCTGGCCGCCCCCGGCCAGCGGCTGCGCCTGGTGGCCCTGCGCTGCGCCGAGGGGCCAGCCCACCGTCTTTCTGAGCTGGGGCTGAACCCTGGGGCTACGGTGGAGATCGTGCAAGATACAGGCCACAACCTGCTGCTGGCCGTGGGCGACACGCGGCTGGCGCTGCGCCGCAGCATGGCGCACATGGTTATGGTCGAGCCAGCAAGCTAGAGAGGGATGGGAGAGATGACCGCACCAACCATAGCGCTCGCCGGCAACCCCAATGTGGGCAAGAGCACGGTGTTCAACGCGCTCACCGGGTCGCGCCAGCACGTGGGCAACTGGCCCGGCAAGACCGTGGCCAAAAAGGCCGGAACCTTCACCCACGGCGGCCAGTCGTACGTGGTGGTCGACCTGCCTGGCACCTACAGCCTCTCGGCCTTCTCGCCCGAGGAGCAGATCGCCCGCGACTTCCTCGTCCACGAGCGCCCCCAGCTGGTGGTGAACGTGATCGACACCGCCAACCTGGAGCGCAACCTCTACCTCACCGCCCAGATTCTTGAGATCGGGCTGCCGATCATCCTGGTGCTGAACATGTGCGACGTGGCCGAGTCGCGCGGGCTGCGCTGCGACGCCGCCTGCCTCTCCAGGGCGCTGTCGGGCAGCCACGTGATCTCGCTGGTGGCCAGCCGAGGCCAGGGCATGGCCGAGCTCAAGCAGGCCATCGCCGCATCGCTGGGCCAGCACACCACCGGCGCAGCCGACCTGCGGCGCATGGTCGCCGCCATGAACAGCGACGACGCCGGCGCGAGCGACTGCCACTAGCGATACCGATAGAGAGCGAGTAGACCAATGACAACGCTACCACTCGCCGCAGGCATGCCGCCAGCGGCGTTCCACTACGACGACGCGATCGAAAATGAGATCGCCGCGCTGGTGGATGTGATCGCCAAGACGCCCGACCTGGGGCGCTACCCGGCGCGCTGGCTGGCCGTGCAGCTGCTGGAGGACGACGAGGAGATGACCGAGCGCGCACGCCAGGCCCAGGGCGGCCTGGCCGTGCTGGCCGCCCTGGCGCTGGGGCGCTCCCGCCTGGAGGCCCACTATGGCGACGAGGTGGATGTGGCCCTGGCCGACGGGCGCTACCGCTTCGTGCACAGCCTGGCCAGCGGCGCGCTCACTCGGCCCGCCACGCCGCCCAAAACGATCTCGGACCGCATCGACCGCGTGGTCACCAACCGTTACCTCGGTATCCCGATCTTCCTAGGCCTGATGTGGGTGGTGTTCAAGATGACCACCGATATCTCGGCCCCGCTCAATGGCTGGGTGGATGGCATTGTCAGCGGGCCGCTGACCCGCTGGGCCGCCGCGCTGATGGGCGCGATGGGCCTGGGCGGCACCTGGGCCGAGAGCCTAGTGCTGGATGGCGTGATCGCGGGCGTGGGCGGCGTGGTGGTGTTCGTGCCGGTGCTGATGTCGCTCTACCTGGCCCTGGGCCTGCTGGAGGACTCGGGGTACATGGCCCGCGCCGCCTTCGTGATGGACCGCCTGATGCACGCCCTGGGGCTGCACGGCAAGAGCTTCCTGCCCATGGTGGTGGGCTTCGGCTGCAACGTGCCCGGCATCTACGCCACCCGCACGCTGGAGCACGAGAAGGACCGCATCCTCACCGGCCTGCTGGTGCCCTTCATGAGCTGCAGCGCCCGCCTGCCGGTCTACCTGCTGCTGGCCTCGGTGTTCTTCCCCACCAGCGGCGGGCTGGTGGTGTTCAGCATGTACATGCTGGGCATCGTGGTGGCGGTGCTGGTGGGCATGCTGCTTAAGCACACCCTGTTCGCCGGGCAGCCGCCCGCGCCCTTCGTGATGGAGCTGCCGCCCTACCGCCTGCCCACCCTTGGCAACCTCTGGCAGCAGATCTGGGAGCGCACCGCCGCCTTCCTGAAGAAGGCCACCACGATCATCATGGGCACCAGCCTGGTGGTCTGGCTGCTGCTGGCCATCCCCGTGGGCGGCAGCGGCAGCTTCGGCAACACGCCCGTGGCCGAGAGCGCCTTCGCCAGCGTCTCGCGGGCCTTCGCGCCCCTGTTCGCGCCGCTCGGCTTTTCCAGCTGGCAGACCAGCGGCGCGCTGGTCTCGGGCTTCGTGGCCAAAGAGGTGGTGGTCAGCACCATGGCCCAGGTCTACGATGTCGAGGAGGCCAGCGCCGAGGAGACGCCCACCTTCCAGGAGGATCTAGTGGGCATCGGAACCAGCTTCGGCGCGGCGGTGGTGGACACAGTCAAGTCCATCCCGCTGATCGTTGGCATCAACCTGTTCGGCAACGCGGGCGACGAGACGCCCACCGGCCTGCCCGCCGCCATCGAGCAGGGCTTCAACCAGAGCAGCGGCGGCCACGGCGCGCTGGCGGCGCTGGCCTTCATGGTCTTCGTGCTGCTCTACACCCCCTGCATGGTGGCCGCCGCCGCCACCCGCCACGAGCTGGGCAGCAAGTGGATGTGGTTTAGCATCTTCGGCCAACTGGGTATCGCCTGGGTGGTGGCCGTGATCGTGTTCCAGGTCGGCAGGGCGCTGGGCCTGGGCTAAGAAAGAGAAACGCAATGCTCCATCGAGTGCTAGAGGAGCTTCAGCAGTCATCCGCCCCCATCAGCCTGGATGCGCTCAGCGCCAGGCTGGGCATCGAGCGGACCGCACTGGAGGGCATGATCGCCTACTGGGTGCGCAAGGGCCGCCTGAGCGACAGCGCCGTGGCGGGCTGCAGCACCAGCAACTGCGGCTCGTGCGCCGTCGGCCCCAAGGGCTGCTCGTTCGCGCAGAGCAGCCCGCGCGTGATCACCCTGGTGGACCAGCGCAGGCACTAGGACACATCGGCGGGCGCAAACAAGGGCAGGGGTGGCAATCCACCCCTGCCCTTTGCCATGCACGCCCGATGGACCGGCCTAGCCCTCGCTCAGCTCGGCGGCGCGGCCCACAGCGGGGGCGCGGCCCAGCAGCGCGAACACGCCCAGCGCGCAGCAGCCCAGCGCCGCCATCACCGCCGCCATCGGCAGGGCGCTCGTGCCGCCGCCCAGCCCCACGAACGGGGCCGCCGCCGCGCCCAGCGCGTACTGCAGCACGCCGATCAGCGCCGAGGCGCTGCCCGCCATGCGCGGGTGGCCCGACAGCGCTAGCGTGGTGGCGTTGGGCAGCACCAGGCCCATGCTGGCCACCACCACGAACAGCGCAGGCAGGATGCCCCACAGCCCAGCCCCGGCCAGCACCACCGCCAGCAGCGCCACGCCGCCCAGCGCCGTGCCCGCCAGGCCTGCGCCCAGCAGCCGCCGTGGCGAGACCCGCCCCACCAGCCGACCGCTCACCTGCCCCACCACCATCAGCCCCAGCGCGTTTGCGCCGAAGATCATGCTGAAGGCCTGCGGCGAGACGCCGTACAGATCCTGCAGCACAAACGACGAGCCAGAGATATAGGCGAACATCGAGCTGAAGGCCAGCCCGCACGAGAGCGCGTAGCGCATGAAGCCGCCGTCGCCCAGCAGCGTGCGGAAGGTGCGCAGCGTGGCACCCACCCCGCCCGACTGGCGGTGCTCGTCGGCCAGGGTCTCGGGCAGCAGCAGCGCGGCCAGCAGCAGCAGCACGCCCACCACCGCCAGCGTGGCGAACACACCCCGCCACGAGGTGAGCCGCAGCAGCTGGCCACCGAACACCGGCGCGAGGATGGGCGCGAGGCCGTTCACCAGCATCAGCAGCGAGAAGACCTTGGCGGCCTCCACCCCGGCGAACAGGTCGCGCACGATCGCGCGGGCGATCACGATCCCAGCTGCACCGGCCACGCCCTGCATCAGCCGCAGCAGGGCGAACGCGCCAATGCTGGGCGCAAACACGCACAGCAGCGAGGCCAGCGCGTAGGCGGCCACACCCACCAGCAGCGGGCGCCTGCGGCCCACCGCGTCGCTCAGCGGCCCGGCCAGCACCTGGCCCAGCGCCAGACCCACCAGGCACGCGCTCAGCGTGATCTGCGCCGCCGAGACGCTGGCCCCGAAGCTCTGGGCCAGGCTGGGCAGCGCAGGCAGATACATGTCCAGCGACAGCGGGCCAAATGCGCTCAGCGCGCCCAGGATGATGATCAGCCGCACACGATGCGGCACGGGTGAGGTTCCCACAGTCTTGCTCCTTCAAAATAGAGGGGATATGATATAACCGTCCTCTATTTCTAGAGCGGCGTTCCGTTATACATAGAGAGTATTCCTGCACGTACTGCTCTTGTCACATCTTTACACGCAAGCGTCATTCAGAAGCGTAGATCTGCGGTAGCCCAGCAGACACGCAGCATACCAAAGCCATCCTGAAACCTTTTGGGGGCTTGCCCGTATCTAAACCAAGAGTATGATAAACGCGATGACCGCTTTCAGACCAACGGAGGCGCTATGAGTTTTGGAGCTGGCCTGCTCATCGGCTTTATCGCCTGGTTTCTGGTGCGCTATCTGGTCGCCGGGATCTACACCGTCGACCAGAACGAGCGCGCTGTGAAGACCATCCTTGGCCGCGCCGAGCGGCTGAATAAATCCACCCTCGAAGACCCCTTCGCCGAGTACCTTCGCCCCGAGGAGCGCGAGCGCTACGACTACCCGCAGCTGCGCGTCATCCCGCCCGGTGGCCCCTACTTCAAGTGGCCCTGGGAGCGCATCTACAAGGTCAAGATCGCCACGCAGACGGTGGATATGGCGCTCGACCCCGAGGATCCACGGGCCAACCACAACGGCACCGTGCTGGAGGCCGTAACCAAAGATCAGCTGAACATCGGGCTTCAGGGCCAGATCCGCTACCGCGTGTGCGAGCGCAACCTCTACGCCTACTTCTTCGGCGTCAAGCGCCCGATCGTGCACGTGCTGGGCTACTTCGTCTCCATCCTGCGCGAGCGCATCGCCAACTTCGAGGCCCCGCGCGCGCTGGTGGATGGCGAGGCCGCCAACGACCCCGTGCTCAACACCGGCGTCTCGATCAACGACCTGCGCAAAAACCTGCGCGACCTGAACGAGCTGATGGACCGCGAGTGTCTCTCGTCCGAGGCGCGCTACGGCATCACCTTCGACGCCTCGCTGATCACCGCCATCGACCCGCCGCAGGATGTCGAGAGCGCGCTGGCCGCCATCAACACCGCCCACAACCACGTCTCCTCGGACATCAGCCTGGCCCAGGCCGCCGCCGACCAGAAGATCGTTCAGTCCAAGCGCGCGGTCGAGATCGAGACGCTCAAGGCCCAGGCCGAGGTCGAGCCGCTGAGCGCGCTGGCCAGCCAGCTGGGCGAGCTGCGGCGACGCGGCGGGCCGCAGGCGATCGGCAACTACCTGCGGAATGTGCGCCTGCAGCTCTACAAGCAGGCCCAGCGCGTATTTGTGGAGGTGCAGCAATGAGCGGTTTCGTCATCGGCTTCTTTCTAACCTTTATCGGCGGCTTTATCGCGCTGCCCATCCTGCTGGGCATCCTCCGCATGTTCGGCTTCTACACCATCGTGAACGAGGGCTACTGCCACGTCTACGTGCTGTTCGGCAAGGTGCTGGCGGTGCTGAAGGAGCCAGGGCTGTACGTGCTGCCCTTCAAGCTTGGCCCGGCGGCCTTTATCATCAACTGGTTCGGGCGCTGCCACGTGGTGGACATGCGCATGGATCAGGTCTACCTGCGCAGCCAGGCCGTCAACTCCGAAGAGGGCGCGCCCATGGGCATCGGCGTGTGGTACGAGATGGCAATCAGCGACCCGGTGGCCTTCCTGTTCAAGAACGCCGACCCGCGCGGCTCGCTGTCGGCCAACGTGTCCAACGCGGTGGTGCGCACGCTCAGCAACATGCCGCTGGCCGAGATGCTGGAGAGCCGCCACAGCATGAGCCAGGCGGTGCGCGCCGATGTCTCGCCCAAGTCGCTTGAGTGGGGCTACCAGCTCGGCTCGATCTACATCCGCAAGGTGCACTTCCGCGATGTGGAGATGATCCGCCAGATCGAGGCCAAGGTGGTCAACCGGCTGCGCCAGGTGACCAGCGCGATCAAGCAGGATGGCGCGAACCAGGTGAACATCATCACCAGCACCGCCGAGCGGCAGGCCGCCATCGAGTTCGCCAAGGCCGAGGCCATGCGGCCCTCGATCGTGGGCGGCGCGCTCCAGCGCATCTCGGAGGATCCCGAGATCGCCGATGCGCTGTTCGAGATCCTGCAGATCCAGCGACTGGCCGAGGGCAACGCCCAGATCACCATGCTGCCACAGGGCGCTGGCCTGCTGCCGCAGATGCTGGCCGCCGAGGGGCCAGCGCAGCCGCAGGCCCGGCCCCAGCCGCGCATCCAGTCGCTCGAAGGCAAGAAGTAGCCCACACGCCAGGGCGGCGCTGATCAGCCCCGATCAGCGCCGCCCCGCCATTGGAACCGCGTTTCTCTCCCCCTACGCCGCAGGCCACGGCGAGCCGGTCACCGTCAGCTCAAAGCGCGGGATCGGCACATCGAACAGCACATCATCCACCCCGATAAACCGATAGCTGCCATCCATGGCGCCCTGCGGCGACTTGAGCACGCAGAAGCTCTGGTACTCGAACACCTCGCCGGGGGCCAGCGTGGGCTGCTCGCCCACCACCCCATCACCGCGCACCTCGCTCTCCTCACCGATCGAATCGAAGATCCGCCAGTGCCGCGAGAGCAGCTGGGCCGTCTTGCGGCTGGCGTTCTCGATCCGCACAAAGTAGGCGAAGACATACTCGCCCTGGTCGGGGTTGGAGTGATCGGCCAGGTACAGCGGTCGGACGCTCACGCGGATGCGCTCTTCCTCCATCTGCAGAAAGGGATTATGTCTCATCATACTCTCCCTATGGCGGGCGGGGCCGCGCCGTCACTCGTCGTAGCCGCAGAAACGCAGCGCGGCCAGCGCCAGGGTGCGCACGGCAGCGTGCAGGTGGGCCAGGGGCACGTGCTCGTCGGGGCGGTGGGCGTGGCGCACGTCGCCCGGGCCAAACATCACGGTGGGGATGCCGCCCACATTCATCAGCAGGCGCATGTCGGCACCGTAGGTCATCCCCTCGAATCGCGGCGCGGCCCCGGCGGCGTCCGCATAGGCCCCGGCCAGGGTCTGGGCCAGCGGGTGGTCGGCGGGGATGGCCGCCGGATCGAACTGGCCGCCCCACCACTCGACGGTGGGCGGGCGCTGGGCCAGCCACGGGTCGGCGGCCACAGCCCGCGCCACCGCCGCCTCGAACTCCGCGCGCGCGCTGGCCGCATCCTCGCCGATGGCGATGCCATAGCGGCCCTCGCACACCAGCGACTCGGGCACCGACGAGGGCCAGTCGCCCGCGCGCAGCACCCCGATCGAGAGCGGGTAGGGCAGGCGGTAGCGGGCGAACAGCGGCGAGCGCTCGCGGGCGTTGCGCTCGGCCTCCAGCTCCAGCAGGGCGCGGTGCAGCGGGATGAATTTCTCAATCGCGCTCACGCCCTCCTCGCGCACACAGCCGTGGGCCGACAGCCCTGGCACGATCAGGCGGAAGTTGAGCGCACCGGCCTGGGCGGGGGCGATCGCCAGCTCGGTCGGCTCGGGGATGATCGCGCCGTCGGCGGTGTGGCCGCGCAGGATGCTGGCCAGGGTGCCGCAGCCGCCGTCCTCCTCGCCGATCACGCTCTGCACCAGCAGCCTGCCCCGCAGCGACACGCCCGCATCGCGGATGGCCTTGGCAGCAAACAGCGCGCAGGCCAAGCCGCCCTTCATGTCCAGCGCGCCGCGCCCGTACACCTGGCCGTTGTCCAGCGTGGCCCGCCAGGGCGCGTGGCCCCAGTTGGCCTCGTCGCCAGCGGGCACCACATCCACGTGGCCGTTCAGGATGAGGCTGCGCCCGCCGCGATCCTCGCCCAACCAGCCCACCACGCCCAGGCCCTCGGCCCGCTCCACCTCCCAGCAGAAGGCGGGGTGCTGGCGCAGCGCGGCTAGGTCGATCTCCCACTCATCCACCGCCATGCCAAACGAGCGCATGGAGCGCGCCATAAAGCGCTGGGCCTCGCTCTCGTGGCCATCCAGGCTGCGGATACCCACCAGCTCGCCCAAGAAGCGCAGCATGGCCTCGGTGTCGATGGCGTCGACCACGCGCCGCTCGATCTGGTTCATGCGTCGACCCCCATCAGCACGATCTCGGCGGTGGCGATGTTGGTGGCCACCGGGATATTGTAGACGTTGCAGACGCGCAGCAGGCCCTGGATGTCCGGCTCGTGCGGGTGGGCGTAGAGCGGGTCGACGATAAACAGCACGGCGACCACCTCGCCCTGGGCCACCCGCGCGGCGATCTGGGCGTCGCCGCCCAGCGGGCCGGAGAACATGCGCGTCACCGGCAGGCCGGTGGCTTCGGCGATCCGCCCGCCAGTGGTGCCGGTGGCGATCAGGTTGTAGCGGGCCAGCACCTCGCGGTGGCGCAGGGCGAAGGCTACAATGTCATCCTTCTTGGTGTCGTGGGCGATCAGTGCGATGGTCGGCATAGTCACTCTCTCTATAGCGCTACAGCGGGGCGCGCGGGCCACAACGGCGTGGCCCCGCTCTCCCCTACTCAATCGGGCGTCGCTCGTCGCCAGCGCCCATACGCTGGCGGGCCTCGTCGCGCGGGATGTTCTCATCGCTCTGCGCGACGGTCTCGCGGTTCGAGAAGATGATCCAGCACAGGAAGCAGTGGAACCAGACCCCAAACAGCAGCACAAACCAAGCTGGCAGCGGCCCGATGGCCGCTCGGTCTAGCAGGTCGGCCAGGCTGTCGGCGGGCACCGGGTGCAGCAGCACTTTCACCACCCAGCTCAAGAACAGCACCAGGAACAGCCACACATAGTTGCGCCGCAGCCGCCGCGCCAGCGCCTGCCAGATCGTGATGCTGAAGCGCGGGTGCAGCAGGTCGTCGGCCAGCAGCTCGCGCCATGTGGCCACCTCTTCATCGCCGGCCTGCGGCGCGAGCATGTCGGCAAAGAACTCGACCTCGATCAGTCGCACCCTGGCCCGCCACAGATCGTAGAATCGGTAGCGCCGCGCCTCGATGAACATGAAAAAAAACACCAGCAGCGTGTTGATCAGGATCATCACGTGGGTGTTGCTGGCGCTGGCGAATGCGAACGACAGCGTGGCGGCGGTGGTCAGCACCGCCCAGTTGGTGGTGCCATCCAGCCGCGCGCGCCAGGTGTTGGCGCGGCCCACCTCGCCACGGTAGAGATGCACCATGGCGGTGTGGAACTCGCCCCGGCTGATCGCCCGCGTGGCCGGCGGGGCCGCGCTGGCTGGCTGCTCGGTGGTCATTGGGCGCACCCTCCTCGCAAGAAACACCACCATGATACAACGGGGCTTGGCCACAGGGCAAATGCCGATCCGCGAATACCTCAAAAAACGAATACCACAAAGCGCCCCGCTTGGCCCCCTTCGTGCCTTCGTGCCTTCGTGGTGAATCAGCCGCCCGTGGCACCAGTTGTGGTATAGTCTCCCCCGGCAGGAATTACGCCCACAAGGAGGCAAACCATGGCTTATGGCGTCAAGCTCGATCCGCGCCCCATCGGGGCCGGGCTGACCGTGCGCGACCTCGTCGATCAGCAGCTCTACTCATACAACGCTGGCCGCCTGCGCGAGCTGTGCCAGCTCTTCGCCCGCAAGATCGCCCAGAACGACGTGACCATCGGCGTCACGCTCTCGGGCGCGATCACGCCCACCGGCCTGGGCACCGCCGCGATCGTGCCGCTCATCCGCGCGGGCCTGATCGACTGGATGGTCTCCACCGGCGCGAACCTCTACCACGACATGCACCGCTCGCTGGGCTTCGAGCTGTTCGGCACCACGCCCTTCACCAACGACCTTGAGCTGCGCGAGCAGCACCTCATCCGCATCTACGACATCCTGTTCGAGCAGGACGTGCTGCTGGAGTCGGATGAGTTCCTGCGCCAGTGCCTGCGCGGCCCCGAGTTCCAGCGCACCATGAGCACCGCCGAGCTGCACTACAACCTGGGCCGCTACACCCAGGCCCGCGAGAAGGCCCTAGGCACCGACTACGTCTCCATCCTCACCGCCGCCTACGAGGCGGGCGTGCCGCTCTACACATCCAGCCCCGGCGACTCGACGATCGGCATGAACGTGGCGGCGCTGGCCCTGGCCGGCAACGAGCTGCGCTTCGACGTGGAGCGCGACGTGAACGAGACCACCGCCATCGTGCACCACGCCAAGAAGAGCGGCGGCAAAAGCGCGGTGCTCATCCTGGGCGGCGGATCGCCCAAAAACTTCATCCTGCAGACCGAGCCACAGATCCAGGAGATCATGGGCATCCCCGAGAAGGGCCACGACTACTTCATCCAGGTCACCGACGCCCGCGCCGACACCGGCGGCCTCTCGGGCGCGACCCCGTCCGAGGCGATGACCTGGGGCAAGGTCGACCCCGAGCAGCTGCCCGACACGGTGGTGTGCTACGCCGATAGCACGATCGTCATCCCCATCCTGGCGGCCTACGCGCTGGAGATGGCAGGCTCGCGCCCGCTCAAGCGGCTCTACGATCAGCGCGACACCCTGGTGGATGAGCTGAAGCAGGCCTACATGGCGGCCAACAGCTAGGCCGAGCCTTGGCACACAGCAAAGCCCCAGCGGCAGCATACCGCTGGGGCTTTTTGCGGTGCGGGAAATAGCGCTAGCTCTCGATCTCGGCGATCGCCTGCTCGGCGGTAGCGCCGCCGTAGAGCACCTTCAGCACGCCGGGAAAGTACGAGTTCATGGTGCGCACCGCCGGGTAGATGGCGTTGCGGATCAGGTTCGGCGTCAGATCTGCGCCCTCGAAGTCGAGGCTCGCCTTGAAGCGCAGCCGCCCGTCGCCGAAGTTCAGCTCGAAGTTGCCGATATTGAGGCCATAGTTCGCGCGGGCGATGAACTCGGCGATCGCGGGCCGATTCTCCTCGGGGATGCGCACCGGGGCCATCGCGTAGATCAGCAGGATCTCCGACTCCACGCGGATCTGGGAAAAGCAGCGGATCTCGGCATTCGAGCCAGTGTAGTGAACCCAATAGCCATGCCATCCATCGGCGCGCTGCGGGTACCACTCATCCTCATCCAGAAATGCGCCCAGCGTGTCGAAGGCGCGGATGCTATTGGGGTGGGCCAGCGCCGCATCGGGGTTCTGGTCGGGGGTCTCATCAATATGATCCATAGTCTCTCTCCCTGGCTCTCTGGGTTGGTTGCCCCAATTTTAGCGCATTTTCGCCAGAACTCCTAGCGACTCTTGTCGCATCCATAGGGCCTATGCGTTCTCGTTCACCAGCAGGTTTTTACCACCAAGACTCCAAGACTCCAAGACTCCAAGGGCACAAAAGGGAAAGAATACCACGAAGGCGCGAAGACGCGAGGGGAAGAAAAGAACCGTTTTACCACCAAGACTCCAAGGGAAGAAAACCTCGTGGCAAAGAGAGACGGAGCCAGCCCTACCCACCTGGCCCATGCGGCGAAGGTGCCGCTCATGTTTTGATGGCCATATGCACGAACACCAGCCGCCAGATTTCAGCACGGGAACGCCTGAAGTTGGGGGTTCCAAGGGGGCTACGCCCCCTTGCGGGGTCGCTAGGGGCTGGCCCCGAGCCGCCGCCCGCGCAGGGTACACACCAACCAATCACGAGGGTCCATCATGATCGAGGCCGCAGCCGGTCCGATCGACCGGGCAACGCTGCAAGCATGCCGACGGTCAACCGAATGCGGAGCCGCCACCAAGCAAGCAGCCCTCCATCAACCCCAAGCAGCCCTTCATCAACCCCAAAAGAGCATCGCAGCGCCATAGCCGCGCTGTGGTACAATCCCCGCCGTATGTCGCGAAACAGAAGGAGAACAACATCATGGCGCACTACGAGCTGCTGCCACCAGAGAATTTTCTTGGCCTAGATGAAGAGTTCAGCGCCTACGAGAGCAGCGCCGCCGTGGTGCTGCCTATCGGCTACGAGGGCACCGTGAGCTACGGCCAGGGCACCCGCGAAGGCCCCCGCGCCATCATCAACGCCTCGCGCCAGGTCGAGCTGTACGACCGCGACCTAGATGACGAGGTAGCGCTGCGCTACGGCGTCCACACGCTGCCCGCGCTGGCCCCGGTGATCAGCGGCCCCGAGGGCATGGCCCAGGCCGTGGCCGCCGCCGCCGAGGAGCACCTGCGGGCGGGCAAGCTGCTGGTGGGGCTGGGCGGCGAGCACAGCATCTCCAGCGGCTTCGCCAGCGCGGTGCAGGCCGTCCACGGCGACTTCGTGATGGTGCAGATCGACGCCCACTCCGACCTGCGCGACGAGTACGAGGGCAGCAAGTACAGCCACGCATGCATCGCCAAGCGCGTGCTGGACATGGGCGTGACGGTGGCCCAGTTTGGCATCCGCTCGATCTGCAAAGAGGAGATCGACCTCATCCGCAGCGAGCGCGAGCGGCTCTACGTGGCCTTCGCCGAGGACGTGCACGCGGGCGGCCACCTGGCGAAGCTGGCCGAGCTGGTGCGCGGCAAGAAGGTGTTTCTCACCATCGACCTCGACGGCTTCGACCCCTCGCTGGTGCCCGCCACCGGCACCCCCGAGCCAAACGGCCTCAGCTGGGTCGAGGGGCTGGAGATCATCCGCACCGTGGCCCGCGAGGCCAGCATCGTGGCCTTCGACTGCGTCGAGCTGGCCCCCATCGCCGGCCAGCACGCCAGCGACTTCCTGGCCGCCAAGCTGATCTACAAGACCCTCGGCCTCGCCCTCACCAGCCGCTAGGGAACCGATAAACCACGAAGACACGAAGACTCCAAGTGTAGAACTTGGAGTCTTCGTGTCTTAAAAAGAGATGCTATAAACCTTCGAGCCTTCGTGTCTTCGTGGTTAGAAACTTACGGCGAGAGGCGCTCGATCTGCCACGCGTCGCCAGCGCGGCGGTAGCGGATGCGGTCGTGCAGGCGCGAGGGGCGGCCCTGCCAGAACTCCACCGCCTCGGGCAGCAGCCGGAACCCGCCCCAGTGCGGCGGGCGGGGCACCGCAGCGCCCTGGTGCTGGGCGGCCAGCTCGGCGTAGCGCGCCTCCAGCGCGGCGCGGCTGGGCAGCGCCGCGCTCTGCGCCGAGGCCCACGCGCCCACCTGGCTGCCGTGGGGCCGCTGCGCGAAATAGGCGTCGGACTCCTCGGCGCTCACCTGCGCCACCGCGCCCTCCACGCGCACCTGGCGCTCCAGCTGCTCCCAAAAGAACACCAGCGCCGCGTAGGGGTGGGCCAGCAGCTCGCCGCCCTTGCGGCTGCCGTAGTTGGTGTAGAACACAAAGCCGCCCTGCTCGACGCCCTTCAGCAGCACCACGCGGGCCGATGGCCTGCCATCCGCGCCCACGGTGGCCAGCGTCATCGCGTTCGGCTCGGCGATGCCCGCCGCCACCGCCGCATCGAACCAGCGCTGGAACTGGCCCAGCGGCTCGGGCAGCACATCGGCCTCATCGAGGCCGCGCAGGGTGTACTCTTTCCGCAGATCATCGGGCACTGTCATCGCAACCTCCTCTGGCAGCGTGCAGAAAACAGCGGCGGCACCAGGAGCGCGCTCCTGATGCCGCCAAGCAAGGGTGGCCGCCGCCTAGCCGCCCGAGCTAGGCTGGGCCGCCGCGTCGGCGCTGGGGCGCGGCACCAGCCGCGCCAGCAGAATGCCCATCTCGTAGAGGGCATACATCGGCAGGGCCATCAGCAGCAGGTTGTAGGGGTCGCCGGTGGGCGTGATGAAGGCCGCGATGATCACGATGATCACGAAGGCGTAGCGCCGCGTGCTGCGCAGCGTCTCCAGGCTCACCACGCCGATGCGGGCCAGCAGGAAGATCACGGCGGGCATCTCGAAGATCACCCCGTTCCACAGCATCAGCCGTGTGATAATGCCCAGGAAGTCGGACACCGTGGGCTTGATCTCCACCGCCTGCGACCACGAGCCGAACGTCACCAGGAAGTTGATCGCGGCGGGCACGGTGAAGAACCAGCCGAACACCAGCCCGGCCAGGAACAGCTCCAGCACGAAGGGCAGCGCCGTGAACACGATCCGCTTCTCGCGGGCGTAGAGGCCCGGCGCAAAGAAGGCCACGATCTGGTAGATGATTATCGGCATAGCGATGGCGATGCCGATCGCGATCGCCACGCCCATCGAGCTGACGAAGAACTCGGCCACCTCCACCGCCTGCAGGCTGCCCTCCAGCTTGCTGGTCTGAAGGAAGTGCGCCGCCAGAAAGTCGATCAGCGAGAAGCCGAAGGGCTGGGCGAACACCACGTAGCTGCCCACCATAGTGCCCAGCAGCACGCCCGCCACCGCCTTGATCAGGCGGTCGCGCAGCTCGATCAGGTGGGGCACGTTGCTCTCCCAGAAGTCGCGCAGGCTGTCGAACTGCAGCGGCGGCTCGATCTGGGCTATCTCGTCCTCGTCTGGCTCCTCGTCGCGGATGAAGTGGCGAACCGCCAGCGCCACGATCGCGGGGATGATCAGCAGGATGAGGATGATGCTAATCGCGAGAATAAACTGGCTGCTCGACATGGGTGCCTTCCTCTTGGGGTGCGCCTGGCGCGGCCCCGATCTGCTCTACAGGCCCAGCGTCTGCCAGGGGCACGGCCCCGCGCACCAGGGGGGCGGGGTCGATCAGGCCGCGCGACTGCAGGGTGGCCTGCAGCCTGCGCAGCTCCTCGGCCAGCGCGGCCACATCGGCCTGCAGCGCGGCCACATCGGGCGCGGCGATCAGCTCGCTGCCGTCGGTGGCCACCAGCTGCGGCTCCGGCGCGGCCACATCGGGTGCGGCGATCAGCTCGCTGCCGTCGGCGGCCACCAGCTGCGGCTCCGGCGCGGCCACATCGAGCGGCGGCTGGGCCACGGCGGGCAGCCCGTTGGGCTTGGTGGTGCGGGCCACCGGGCTGGGCTGGGCAACCTCGTCCAGCGTGGCGCGGGTGGGGGCGATCACATCATCCTTCACCAGCGTGTTCACCTCGCGGGCGGCCTTCACCACCTCGTCGCGGGCGCTCTGCACCTCGGCCAGGCTCTCGCGCAGGTTGGCCAGCTCGGCCTCGATCTCCTGGCGGGCGCGCAGCACCATGGCCGCATCGGGCGAGCGCTGCACCCAGTTGCGCACTGTCACCAGGAAGCGCCCCGCCTGGCGGGCCAGCACCGGCAGGCGCTCTGGCCCCACCACCACCAGGGCGATGATCACCACAAAGATCAGCTCGCCTGGCCCGACGCCTAGAAATTCCATCCAAACCTCCGCGCGTGCCGCCACCAGGGCGGCGGGAGAATGCGTTCACCTAGGGGCGAGGCGACCACGAACCGTGCCGCCGCTAGCATCATACCACGAAGTCTCGGGGCTGGCAGCATGCGCCAGCGGTGCAACAAAACGCACCACAGCGGCAGGCGTGCGGCGGAACATCCGCAGGGCCTGGGCCAGTGGTGCGCTGCCTGCCGCTCGGCAGGGGCCAGGCGCACGCGCCGCCGCTGGGGGTGGCGCGTGTGCCCGATATACTACGCCTCGCTGTGCGAGTCGACGTACTCCAGGGCGTCCTGAACGGTCAGGATCTTCTCGGCATCCTCATCGGGGATCTCGACCCCGAACTCCTCCTCAAGCGACATGATCATTTCGACCAAGTCGAGCGAGTCGGCATTCAGATCCTCGTTGAAGCGAGCGCTCGGAACCACCTTCTCCTCATCCACATTCAGCTGCTCGGCGACGATCTTCTTCAGCCGGGCCTCGATCTCAGGTGAAGCCATGGGGAAATCTCCTTTCAAGACATGTAGGCACGTTAGAGGGCGTTACGCAGACTCGCCACGGTCGGAGTCCTCAACATAGCGGATCACGACTGTGCCGAGCACACCGTTGATAAAGCGGCTCGAGTTATCGCTGCCAAAATGCTTGGCAAGCTCCACCGCTTCGTTGATGACAGCTTTGACTGGGGTTTTCTCGGTGTCATCAAGGAGGATCTCGTAGAGGGCGATTCGTAAGATGGCTTTATCTACGCCGGGCATCTGGCTCACCGGCCAGCTGGGCGCTGCCTCTTCGATAATGTGGTCAATATACGACAGGTTTTCCCAGGCACCCTCGACCAGCTGGCGGAGAAAGCGCTGCCCTTCGGGGGGTAGCTGCTCTTCCTCGGCGCGCAGCGCCACGGCCTGGTCGAGCACGTGGTCGGTGGCATCAAGCTCGAAGAGCACCTGCAGCGCCGCAATACGAACACGATGGCGCAAGCTAGCCACGAGGAACCTCCACATCTTGAATGTAGACATTCACCTCGCGCACGCCCAGGCCCACCATGTCCTGGATCACCGCCGCAGCGGTCGCCTGGACTGTCACACCTAGTTCTAGCAAATTGGTATCCAGCTTCGCAATAATATAGCAGTCGGCGGTCACCTGTTCGTCCGCAACTTTCACCACGATCCCATGGTAGAGCGTCGCATTCAGTGCGCTTGCCGCCGGTGCCCAGCCCATACGCGCCACGCCTGGGACTTCGGTCACTGCAAGGTGCACCAGCTGCGCCAGCACACTTGGGGCCACTATCACGCTGCCGGATGCCTGCGTCACTATTGCCTAACCTTTGCGCTGTTCCATCAGCTGCGGTAGGAAGCTGAGATCGAACTCGCCGCGCTGGAATAGCTCTTCACCCAGCAACATATGCTGGAAGGGAATCGTCGTCGTCACACCGGTGACCACACACTCGTTGAGCGCCCGCCGCATGCGCTGCACGGCATCGCCGCGCGTCTCGCCCCAGGCGATCACCTTGGCCAGCAGCGAGTCGTAGACCCCAGGCGGCGTGTAGCCGCTATAGATGTGGGAATCCACACGCACCCCAGGCCCGCCGGGCGGCAGGTAGAATTCGATCTCGCCGCCAGAGGGAAGGAAATCGCGGTCGGGATCTTCCGCATTGATACGGCACTCAATCGCGTGCCCGCGTATTCTAACGTCTTTCTGAGAGAGCGTCAAGCGCTCGCCAGAGGCGATCAGCAGCTGCCAGCGCAGCAGATCGAGGCCTGTCACCATCTCGGTCACGGGGTGCTCCACCTGGATGCGCGTGTTCATCTCCATGAAGTAGAACTGGCCATCTGGCCCCAGCAGGAACTCGAGCGTACCCGCGTTCACATAGCCGATCGAGCGCACGCCGCGCAGCGCCGCCTCGCCCATGCGCTCGCGCAGCTCGGGGCTGACGGCGGGCGAGGGGCTCTCCTCGATGATCTTCTGGTGTCGGCGCTGCACCGAGCAGTCGCGCTCGCCCAGGTGGATGGCGTTGCCGTACTGATCGGCCAGCACCTGCATCTCCACATGGCGCATGCCGGTCAGGTAGCGCTCCATGTACAGGTCGCCGTTGCCAAACGCCGACTCGGCCTCGGCCCGCGCCGTGGCGTAGGCCCGCGCCAGCTCGCCCTCCTCTTGCACCACGCGCATGCCGCGCCCGCCGCCGCCCGCCACCGCCTTCAGCAGCACGGGGAAGCCGATCTGGGCCGCGATCTCCTGCGCCTCCTCCACCGAGCGCAGCACGCCATCCGAGCCAGGGATCACTGGCACGCCGGCGCGCTTCATGGTCTCGCGGGCGATCGCCTTGTCGCCCATCAGCCGGATGGCCTCGGGCGAGGGGCCGATAAAGGTCAGCTGGCACTGCGCACAGATCTCGGCGAAGTAGGCGTTCTCGGACAAAAAGCCGTAGCCGGGGTGCACCGCGTCGCAGCCCGTGATCAGCGCCGCCGAGATCAGGGCGGGCGGGTTCAGGTACGATCGGGCGGGCGAGGCCGGGCCGATGCACACCGACTCGTCGGCCAGGCGCACCGCCAGGCTGTCGCGGTCGGCCTGCGAGTAGGCCACCACCGTCTCGATGCCCAGCTCCTGGCAGGCCCGCACGATTCGCACGGCGATCTCGCCACGGTTCGCAATAAGAACTTTTTTCAGCATAATCCTGACACGCTCGTCATTCAGTGCGCCGCAGCAGCCGCGCGGGCCGCCGCCTGCGCCTACTGCATCACCATGCCGCCATCCACCGCCAGCGTCTGACCGGTGATATACGACGCCGCATCCGAGGCCAGGAAGCACACCAGCGCGGCCACATCCTCGGGCTGGCCCAGCCGCGCCAGCGGGATGCCGGCCATGATCTCGGCCTTTACCTGGTCGCTCAGCACGCCGGTCAGCTCGGTGGCAATATACCCCGGCGCGACTGCGTTCACCGTAATCGCCCGCGAGGCCATCTCGCGCGCCACACTCTTGGTGAAGCCGATCAGGCCAGCCTTGGCGGCGGCGTAGTTCGCCTGCCCGGCGTTGCCCATCAGGCCCACCACCGAGGTGATGTTGATGATCCGCCCGCCCTTGGCCTTGGTCATCGGGCGCAGCGCCGCCTTGGTGCACAGGAACACGCCGCGCAGGTTGGTGTCGATCACCGCGTCGAAGTCGTCCTCCTTCATGCGCAGCAGCAGGGTGTCGCGGGTGATGCCCGCGTTGTTCACCAGGATGTCGAGCCTGCCAAACTGCTCAAGCGTCGCCTTGAACAGCGCGTCCACGCCCTCGGCGGTGCTCACATCGGCCTGCACCGCCAGGGCTGTACCGCTAGCCGCAGCGATGGCATCCACCACCTCCTGGGCCGCGTCGGCGTTGCTCTTATAGTTCACCACCACCGTCGCTCCTGCGCCGGCCAGGGCCAGGGCGATCGCCCGCCCAATGCCGCGCGAGCCGCCGGTGACAATCGCAACCTTATTCTGAAGGCTGATCTGCATGCCCCACTCCACTCAAACTCGCTACTTCTCCGCCATCTCGTACAGGGTCACACCATCGATCAGCACGATCGGGCGATCCTTCGCCGACTTGCTGGCCGTAGGCAGGAAGGTGGTGGATGCGACAACCACGCCCTTCTTGCAGCCCTCGCGCTTCATCTCCTGATACAGCCCCTCGACAGTGCCGGGGCCAACCTTATCGGCCACAGTCAGCCGCAGGTGCCACAGCTCTTCCTCGTGCTCCATCCAGAGATCGAGGTGCTTATCTTTGTCGGTGAACTGGTAGTTCTTGAAGCTAAATCCCTGCTTCTTCCAGATGCTGTTGACGTAGCTGCCAAACTGCGGCAGCGACATGCCGCTGATGTCGCTCGGCTCGCGCACCGCCGGGGCGCGCTCGAGCTGGCCGCCGCGCGCGTCGATCTCGGCCCGCACCAGACGCTGGCGCTCCTCGGATCGGCCCGCCATCGACGCGCCAAACGAGCAGAAGATCAGCAACGCCACGCTTACAAAGCCCGAAAACTGCACAAACTGCGACTCGGGCGTCGCCAGCGGGGCCGGGGTGCCCTGGGTGATCGCGCGCTGCTCCATCGAGGCCCCCACCGGGGTAAAGAACAGCAGCACGTACAGCGTCGCCAGACCTATGATCGCGCTCACCAGGCCCATCATGAAGCCATGCAGGCCGTAGTAGCCCTTCACGCGCCGCCCAATGATCAGCCCAGCACCCACGGGCACGATACCGGCAAACAGCTGCAGAATATCGGCGCTCGTGATCACGATCGGCATCAGCAGGCCCGCCCCCACGCCGATCAGCGCCACCATCCGCCAGTCGAGGCTCGCGAAGCCCTGGCGCAGGTAGGGCAATATATCTCCCAACTGCAGCCGGGCGCGAGCGCCCCCCTGCGGCTCACTCTGTTGCGTCACATCTACCCCCATCTATGTGCTCTCACCTATTGCCGATTGGCATCAGGATATCCGATTCGTATCACCTAGCTGTCGCTCTCGTCCAGCAGCTCATCCACCGCCTCGCGCAGCTTGCCGATGTCGGTGAAGGCGCGGTAGACCGATGCAAAGCGGATGTAGGCCACATCGTCTACCTCACGCAGCGCCCGCATCACCAGGTCGCCAATCGCCTTCGAGGAGACCTCTTGGTCATCCATGGCCATCAGATCGGCCTCCACATCGTTGATCAGAGCATCGAGCTGGTTGACCGATATCGGTCGGCGGTAGCAAGCGGTGCGCACGCCGCGCATCAGCTTCTCGCGGTCATAGGGCTCGCGCTCGCCGTCTTTCTTCACAACGGTCAGGCTTACCGACTCAATGCGCTCATAAGTTGTAAAGCGTTTTCCGCAGGAGACACAGCGGCGGCGGCGGCGAATAGTCTCGCCGCCGTTGAGCTTGCGTGTATCAACCACGTCGCTCTCTTGGTGCTGGCAAAATGGGCAACGCATGGTACCTAAACTATCTTTTTCCTCATCACATCGCCGCGCATTATAGCATAGTTTCCTTGCCCCCCCTTGGGAAGGGCCAAGATTACACTTTTCACGGCTATTCGCCGCCGCTGACTGCCCCAGCAGGCGTGGTACACTAGGCAGCATCCGCCGCCCCGCTGGGCCGCCCCAGCCCCAATCGAAAGCAGCTGCCATGATCAGCATCGCGCTCGCCCGCCAGCTCCGCGACGCCGGGCTTGTCTGGAAACCCGCCCCACTCGACCTGTTCGCCCTACCCGACCGGCAGATGGATAGCGACATCTTTGTGATCAGCGACCAGGCCGCCTTCCTCCAGCTCTACAACGGCTACCCCGTGGTGGCCTTCCACGGCAGCTCCGAGTGGGCGCTCGACTACGTGCTGCTCACCGAGGTGGTCTGGATGCCCAGCGAGGGCCAGATCCGCCAGCAGATCGAGCGGCGTATCGCCGCCGACGCGCCGCTCGCGATCACCCGCACTGCCCAGGGCTACACCTGCCAGGCTGGCCCCAGCCAGACCCAAGCGCCCGCCGCCGAGGAGGCGCTGGCCCTGGCGCTCCTGACGCTGCTACGCGCCGACCACCGCCCGATCGACGATCGCTAGCAGACGAGGCAGCAGTGCGCCTCGGGCACATGCAGCTCGACACGCCTATATCATCTATATAGAATAGAAGACGAGGATCGCTGCAGCCAAGTTGCACATTATGTACATTCGAAACTAGACTTCGGCCGCGTGATCAATCTTCCGCACAATGCTCAGCACAAAGCGAACAGCACGATCGAGCACGGCAGCATCCAGCGACGCAGGCAGATCATCGGCACTCGCATAGGCTGGTGGGAAGCCATCAGCATCAAGACACATCACGCCCACTGCGCGCCAGCCCGCGCGCCGCAGCCATCCGAGCATGGTAGGCGCAAGCCGCACCGATCTGGGCACCGCATCGATCAGCGGGTCGGCTTGCTCGGCATCCGCCAGCAGCTGGGGCAGATCGGGGGGGCCTGCCTGTGGCCGCACTAAGCCCGACCGAGTCACATACGCCAGATCACCTCGGCCCAGACTCTCAAGCGTCACAAACACCGTCGAGTCCCGCTCAAAGGGATAGCGCCGCAACAGATCGCCCAGGCCGCTACCCATAGTGCTCGCACCGACACCCACCGCCCATAGCTCCACGCGCTCGGCCTTCACCAGCTCCTCGGCGCAAGCCAGCAGCACCGCGAGCGCCCCCGCGTGGTTCGCCGCCCCAGGCGACGCAGGCCTACGGCCAAGCCACACATCCATGCCGCCCATCGCACCCAGCAGCGCCGCCAACACTATGCCCGCATACCAGCAGCCTAGGCGGACCTCAAGTGACCCAACAAGCATCCCAGCCAGCGACGCACACACGGCAACAACGCACAACCCAGCACGCAGCGCCAACACTGCCTCGCCAATATAGCGCCGCTGCAGGTAGCGCGGCAGCAACGGCGGCGCATCAAGCGGTGCCAGCAGTACCACGCGGCACTGTGGGCGTTGCGCCAGCGCGCGCGTGCCCACAATATTCTGGCTCGCCCGGCGCATGGCCAGCAGCACAGGCTCATCACGCAAACACAGCCATATCGCAACGATAGCGGCTACCAATGCGCCAACACCACCCAGCATGGGCAGCCAGCGGTATACGATCATTGCTAGTAATACAATCGATGCAATCACCAGCCCATCCCAGCCAAAAACGCGCACCGACTGGAACGAATCAGCACTCACTTTCAACCCAGCGCGGCGCAGCCTACCATCGAGATATGCCGCAGCCTGTGCTTCTCCCAGCATTGTAGTGCCACGCGCGCCAAACTGCTCTACAACGGCAGTAGCCACATCTATCGGTTCATCGCGTAGCCGCCGCGACGATTGAGGAAGGATGCGAGGGCCCATATTTTTTTGCCTCAGCTCTTCTTACAAAAGTGAAAGAATCAGTACCGATACTTCTTAGGACCAATAACCCATTGAGCGCGCCCCCCCACCATGAGATTATATACGTGGAAAGCGACAGTGAAACACCAAACAAATGGAAGGGGGTGACATCAATGCTTCGCAGCTTTTTCGCTAAGGAAGAGGGCCAGGGCCTCGTCGAGTATGCGCTTATTCTCGTGCTCATCGCTATTGTCGTTATCGGTATTCTGAGCGCTCTCGGTGGCAAGGTCAGCGAGGTCTTCCAGACCATCAACGACTCGATGACCCCGTAATCCATCTGGTTGACACTTATATCGTACTTGTCTTCGTATCTCAGAAAGGACACCCCGCAATGCTTCGCAGCTTTTTCGCTAAGGAAGAGGGCCAGGGCCTCGTCGAGTACGCGCTGATCCTCGTGCTCATCGCTATTGTCGTTATCGGTATTCTGAGCGCTCTCGGTGGTAAGGTCAGCGAGGTCTTCCAGACCATCAACGACTCGATGACCCCGTAATTTTACAAAAAACCCGCCGCGCATATGCGCGGCGGGTTTTTTGTTGTTTTAAACACCCCTCAACCCCTCCCCTACGCAAAGGCATACTTCCGCCACACCTCGTGGCGCTCAAGCTCGCCGAGCAGCGCAAAGGCCACATACTGCGGCTGCCGAGGCACGCTCATCAGCTGCATGCCCGCCTCCTCGGGGGTGCGCCAACCTTTGGAATGGTTGCACTCGCGGCAGGCTGTCACCACATTATCCCATGTAGTTAGGCCACCACGTGAGCGGGGCAGCACATGGTCCACCGTCAGGTGCGAGCGCCCCGGCTGGGCACCACAGTACTGGCATGTCTCGCGATCGCGGGCGAGCACGCCACGGCGCGAGCATGGCAGCCGCAGCCGACGCGGGATGCGAATATAGCGGACTAGGCGGATGACCAGCGGGATCTCTATCGCAAAGCCCTGAGCGCGAAGCCGCTGGTGGGCAGCCTCAATCATCTCAGCCTTTTCTTGCAGGAGCAGAACGATAGCACGACGCGCGGAGATAAGCTGAAGCGGCTCGTAGCTGGAGTTCAGAACAAGAACACGTTGCCCCAAGATGATCCCCCTTTCAAAAAAGGTCATGGCACATCATATGCCTGCGCTTCTTCGAAGGGGACACCCCTCTTAGAGCGCCCTACCTATGATATCGGCAGCGCTCCTTTGGAGCACTGCTTGCGATCTACGCCAGATTCTGCTTGTGGTACACCAAAACTGATGCCACTGCCATACAGGCGGCAGAACATAGCTCGGTATAGGCATTGATAGTGAGGATTCGCTCAATTGCACACCCACAACCATGAGAGCTCTGGTCAAAAAACGCTGACCCGCTATACATAAAGAAGATCTAACTATAGCATACACGATCCGTCAAATGCTTGTCAATTTGTGCATCGAGATTCTCGACTGCTGCGCACCACATCGGTCTTGTTCAGTATAATAGCCGCACCGCTATGGGTACCTTTGCCCAAAAGCGTCTGTATTCTGTCATCTGAGAAGGAGCATATGATGGAGCGCACTGTTATCAATACGCCCGATGCCCCAGCGGCGATCGGGCCGTACTCACAGGCCGTCGCGGTGGGTGAACTGCTGTTCTGCTCGGGGCAGATCCCGCTGCGCCCCGATGGCACCCTGAATGATGGCGATATCACTGCGCAAACGCACCAGGTATTTGCCAACATCAAGGCGCTGCTCCAGGCTGGCGGCAGCTCGCTTGAGCAGGTGGTGAAGGCGACCGTATTCTTGCAGGACATGGGCGAGTTCGCCGCCATGAACACGGTGTATGGCGAGTACTTCACGCAGAGCCAGCCAGCCCGCTCGACGGTGCAGGTGGCCAGGCTGCCCCGCGATGTGCGTGTGGAGATCGAGGTGGTTGCGGTACGAGGCTAGGTGGTAATGGTGCGGTAGGGCATGCTGCGTAGAGTGAGAGGGCCTCGGCGCATTCGCGCGCACCGCTCTACCGGCGGGCTTGCGCCTCCGGCTGCAAGCATCCGTCCTCAATGCCTATGCTACCTCGCTGGATGCGCCTGGTCGGCGCGATGCTTGCGGTGCTGATCGGGCTGGCCTACTGGCAGCAGCCCGACGGCAGGACACACCTCTTTTTTCTCGAAACTGCCGGAGATGCTTTCCTGATGGTGACGCCATCGGGGAAGCATCTTCTTATTGACGGCGGCAGTGACCCAGCCGCGCTCACCACGGCGGTGGGCAGGCTGATGCCGTTTTGGAAACGCGAGATCGATGCGGTGATCTTGACCAAGGCCGATCAGGCCCACGCAGCGGGGCAGGTGGCGGCATTGGCCCGCTACCATGTGCGGCAGGCATTCGCACCGCGCTACCGCAAAGCCGACGCGGTGATGCAGGAGTGGCAGCGGCAGATGGCGCAGCAGGGCGCGCCTGTGCGTACCATCGGCGATGGGGCACGCTTCACGATTGACCGCGTGCAGGTGCGCGTGCTGGCAGGCGCGAGCCCAGAGAGCGGGCTGGCGCTGTGGGTGGGGTATGGAAAGACCAGCGTGCTACTGGCCCATAGCAGCGCCGCCGGTGCACCGGTGCCAAGCCAGGGGCGCGGTGTCGAGCTCATCGCTTACCCATGGCAGCTCGACCCACGCGAGGGCGGGATAGCGGCACTGCGACCAAAGGCGATTGTGTTCACCGATGGGGTGCGGGTAGATGCGCCTGCGCTACTGCCAATGGACGAGCGGGCGATCGGCAAGGCCGCGCTCTACCACGAGGGCCTGAATGGGCTGATCACGTGGAGCAGCGACGGGCGGCGCGGCGCAGTGGCGGTCGAGCGCCACTACTGCGCCTCGATCTCTCTCAGCGGCTGGGCCGCACTCCTGGCTTCCGCCCAGCGCGATTCGGCATCCTGCAGCAGCTTCGACCGATCCTGAACGCTGAGCGCGCTGGACGCGGTGCCCCGCCAGTCGGCACACTCGCGCCAGGCCCACTGACCCGACTCGGTGCTGATCCAGCGCGGTATCTTGGGGTATTCGCAGTTGGTTTCCATGGGCACTCCTTTTGCTGAGCAACCTTCCTCTAGTACACCGCCCGCGTAGCGTTTCTGCCACGCCAGCAGCGCTCCTACGCGGGCTACATCTGCCTCGTCCGACTTCCCTGCCACACAAACGCGCACCCCGCTTGAAATACAGTATAATCGCCTGCCATGCTGACACAACGATCGTTCTGGATTCTGCTGATCTCGGCGCTGGTGCTGCCTGCGCTGGGAATTGCCGCCTTTCTGTGGCGACGCCACTACCGCGACCAAGACGGCAATACCGCCCGTCGCGTGTTCAAGAACAGCGCGATACCGACCGCAATGCGCATGGCGGTGCGCGCGCTCGACCTGCTGTTCGCCTTTGTGCTGTACGATGCGATGTCGGGTGCCGATATGGGGAAGTACACCCTAGCGGCGCTGCTGATCGTAAACTACCTGAGCACCTTCACCGACTTTGGTCTGGGGGTGCTGCTGACGCGTGAGGTGGCCAAGGACTCGGCCCACGCCAACAAGCTGTTTGGCGCGACGCTCGCGCTGCGGCTGGTGCTGGTAGTGCTGGCGTTTCCTATTGTAGCCTTTGTCATCGGGATTTACAATACGCTATCTTCTATTGGGGTGGGCGAGGCGATCTCGTCGATGGGGCAGGAGGCGCTGTGGGTGCTGACGCTGACCCTCATCCCTGCGGCCTTCTCGAACGCGGTGACGGCGCTCTACAACGCGTCGGAGCGCATGGAAATACCTGCGGCGATGGAGCTGGTGACCGCGATCGTGAACAACCTGGCGCGGATCACCGTGCTGATGTTGCACGGCTCGATTGTCGATCTTTCGTGGGTGGCGGTGGGGGTGACAACCTTCACGGCGCTGGTGTACCTGGGGCTGCAGCTGCGCGATTTCTTCCCGCCGCGCCTCGTGTGGGAGCGCGCGCTGATCTGGGGCATGGTGCCGCTGGCGCTGCCGCTGATGCTGAACAATATGCTGAACGCGGTGTTCTTCCGCTTCGACACGTTTATCGTGAAGGCGTTCGGCGGCGGGCAGGGCGATCTGATGGTGCAGCAGTACAATGCGGCCTACCAGATCACCAGCATCGCGGCGATCATACCCTCGGTGGTGACGTTCGCGGTATTTCCCGTGATGGCGCGCAAGAGCGGCGGCGACCGGCAGGGCCTGGCGGCGGCGCAGAACCGCACGCTGCAGATGCTGCTGCTGGTGGCCTTCCCGGTGACGGTGGGGATCTTCGCGCTCGCGCCCGACCTCATCCGCATGATCAGCGGCAAGAACGCAGCATCCTACCTGCCGATCTCGGGGCTGGTGCTGGCGCTGCTGGCGTGGTATCTGCCGCTGTCGTTCGTGAATGGGCTGCTGCAGTATGTGCTGATCGCGATCAACCAGCAGCGCTCGATCACCAAGGCGTTTGTGCTAGGCGCGGTGTTTAACCTGGCGGCGAATCTGATCGGCATCCCGTTCTTTGGGCTGTACGCCGCAGCGGTGGTGACGGTGCTCTCCGAGATTGTGCTGCTGGCGGTGTTTATGCCGCTGCTGCGCCGCGAGGGCCTGGCGCCGCCGCTGCGGGCGCTGATGTGGCGACCCGGTCTGGCCGCGCTGGTGATGGGCGCGGCGATGCTGGCGGCGCACGCCGCGCTTGCGCCGCTGGTCGGCTGGCTGGGCGCGAGCGTGGCGGCGGGCGCGGTGGCCGTGGTGGTGTACCCGGCCATGCTGTGGCTGCTGGGGGCCGTCGGCCCCGAGGAGCGGGCGCTGGTGCTGCGCGTGCTTGGGCGCAGCTAGGTGATGTGGCGGCGGGCGCGGTGGCCGTGGTGGTGTACCCGGCCATGCTGTGGCTGCTGGGGGCCGTCGGCCCCGAGGAGCGGGCGCTGGTGCTGCGCGTGCTTGGGCGCAGCTAGGTGATGGGGTAGCGCTGTGGTCGCCACGGCGCTACCATTTTCACGGGATACCCCCGTTGCCGCAGAGGCTGGGCGGGTACGAGCACCGCTCTCCTACAGATCTCATTTCCTCGTTCTCCTCTCAGCGCCTCCGCTTCTTCTCACAGGTCAAACTTCCCGATCCTGCGCCACACGACCGATTCTAGATATCGGCCACACGTTCTGCTATACTGCACACACATCTTTCCTACGCGCTCGCCGCACGGCGGGGCCGCCCATACAAGGAGAACTGCCCAACGGTGGGCAGTGCCACCACTCGATGAGGAGCGGAAGCACACACTATGGAACAGCTTAACCCTTATGAGAACACCCAGCGGCGCTTTGAGGATGCCGCCGATCTGCTGGGGCTTGACGAAGGCCTACGGGAGATCCTGCGGGTGCCCCAGCGCGAACTGACCGTGACCTTTCCGGTGACGATGGATGATGGGCGGATCGAGGTCTTCACCGGCTTCCGCGTGCAGCACAACATCGTGCGCGGCCCGGCCAAGGGCGGCATCCGCTTCCACCCCAAGGTTGATATTGACGACATACGCGCCTTCGCGATGCTGATGACGTGGAAGTGCGCCACGGTGAACATCCCCTTCGGCGGCGCGAAGGGCGGCGTGATCGTCGACCCCAAGCGGATCTCGGCCCGCGAGCTTGAGCGGCTGACGCGGCGCTACACCTCGGAGATCAGCATCCTGATCGGCCCCGACCGCGACATCCCCGCGCCCGACATCGGCACCGACGAGCAGGTGATGGGCTGGATCATGGACACCTTCTCGATGCACGCGGGGCACACCGTGCCAGCGGTGGTGACGGGCAAGCCCATCAACGTGGGCGGCTCGCACGGGCGCAAGGAGGCCACGGCGCGCGGGCTGGTGGCGGTGCTGCGCGACGCGTCGGAGGCGCTGAGCCTGCAGCTGGCGGGCGCGAAGGTGGCCATCCAGGGCTTTGGCAAGGTGGGCGCGAACTGCGCCTGGATGCTGGAGGAGGTGGGCGCGTCGGTGGTGGCGGTGAGCGACACCAGGGGCGGGATCTACAACCCGCACGGCCTGTCGATCGCCGATGTGCTGAAGCACAAGGCGCAGACCGGCAGCGTGGTGGGCTACGCCGAGGCCGACACCATCACCAACGACGAGCTGATCGAGCTGCCGTGCGATGTGCTGATCCCAGCCTCGATCGCCACCCAGATCACCAGCAAGAACGCCAGCCGCGTGCGGGCCAAGATCGTGGGCGAGGCGGCGAACGGGCCAACCACCCCCGAGGCCGACGAGCTGCTGTACGACCGTGGGATCTTTGTCATCCCCGACATCCTGGCCAACGCCGGGGGCGTGACGGTGAGCTACTTCGAGTGGGTGCAGGGCCTGCAGGAGTTCTTCTGGAACGAGCGCGAGGTGAACGCCCAGCTGGAGCGGGTGATGACCGCCGCGTTCCGACAGGTGCTGCAGATCGCGCAGCAGCGGCGCACCGACCTGCGCAGGGCGGCCTACCTGCTGGCGGTCGACCGGGTGGCCAGCGCGACCATGACGCGGGGGATCTACCCCTAGGGGGCAGTATGCCAGATCGGCGGCGGCAGGTGGGCAACTTTGGCGAGCAGGTGGCGCTGGGCTACCTGCTGCGCCAGGGGCTGGCCGAGGTGGCGCGGCAGTGGCGCTGCCGCGGCGGCGAGATCGACCTGGTGATGCGCGAGGGCGAGACCCTGGTGTTTGTGGAGGTGCGCACACGGCGCGACGGGATGGCGCTTGAGTCGGTGGGCGCGCAGAAGCAGGCCCGACTGATGGCACTGGCCTACAGCTACCTAGATGCCCACCCCGAGGAGCAGGGGCGCGAGTGGCGGATCGACGTGGTGGGCATCTGGCTGGGGCCAGGCGGCGCGGCCAGCGACATCGAGTGGCTGCGCAGCGCGGTGGGCGAGTAGGCCAGAAAACGACACACACGCGCTGCGCATATGCGCACGTGCGGCCGCAAAACGATACAATCTCCGGCAGGTATGGTATAATACGCGCCCTGAAAAGGAGAACTGGAGGGCGCGTGAGCTATTCCCTTGCGCTTGGTCCGTTCCACCCTGCGTGGCGTGGGCCACAGCGCCTCATACTGCGTGTTGACGGCGAGCGAATCGCCGATCTTGAATATCGCGACGGCTACAACGAGCGCGGCATCGCCGACCGGCTTGCGCGGCTCGATCTCCCACAGGCCCTCTACCTCGCCTCCCGTGTGTGCGGAACATGCTCGTTTGCCCATAGCCTAGCCTTCTGCCAAGCGATCGAGTCGCTGTGCGGGCTGGAGGTGGGCGAGCGGGCGGCGATGCTGCGCGTGGCCGCCGCCGAGCTTGAGCGGATCGGGTCGCACCTGCTGGCGGCGGCGATGCTGCTGGAGAGCCTGGGGCTGGAGCAGGCGGGCGGCAGGCTGCGCGCCCTGCGCGAGCAGGGGCTGGGCCTGATGGCGCGCGTGAGCGGGGCGCGGCTTGCGCCCGACCTGTGCGTGCCCGGCGGCGTGCGGCGCAACCTCGCGGCCTCGGACCGCGAGGAGGTGCTGATCGCGGTGCCGAAGCTGAACCGCGGGCTGTACGCCCTGATCGAGTCGCTGATCGACCAGCGCTCGCTGCTGGCGCGGGCGGTGAACGTGGGCGCGCTGCCCAAGACCGCCGCCGAGCAGTACGGCGTGCGCGGCCCGCTGGCCAGGGCCTCGGGGATCGCGCGCGACCTGCGGGCCGACCACCCCTACGCGGCCTACAACTCCCTGCCGTTCCGGGTGATCACCCAGGATGGCGGCGACATCTACGCACGGCTGCTGGTGCTGCTGCTAGAGGCGTTCGAGAGCGTCAAGCTGGTAGAGCTTGGGCTGCAGAATCTGCCGATGGGCGACTGGCAGGGCGAGATCCCACGAAAGCTACAGCAGGGCCAAGCCTCTGCCGCCACCGAGGGGCCGCGCGGCCTGATCCGCTACACCATCGAGAGCGACGGCGAGCGGCTCAAGCAGGTGCGGATCGATGCGCCACGGCAGCTCGACCGGCTGCTGGCGCGCACGATGCTGGCGGGCGCGCTGCTTGATAACGCGGTGCCGATCATCGCCTCGTGCGATGTATGCACGGCCTGCGCGGAACAATGATAGCACTACTGATTTTCACACTACCGCTGCTGGCGATGATCGCCTGCCTCGCGCTCAACCGCCTTGTCGACACCCGCGTGCTGGGCCTCGGCGGCGCGGCGGTGATGCTGATCGCCGCCGGGCTGATGGTGATGCAGCGCGAGCAGGGCGACGGCACACTGCTGACGCAGCCCTGGATCAGCCTGGATGGCCAGGATATGGTGGCCACGCTGCGGCTCGACGCCGCCAACACGCCGCTGGCGCTGGTGGTGGCGCTGGGCGGCGCGCTGGCGCTGGCGGCGCTGGCGCTGGCGCTGCCGGCCAAGCTGCGCGGCTACGGCAGCATGATCGCCGCGCTGCTGATGCTCTTTGTCACCACGCTCACCGGCCTAGTGCTGCAGGACATGCTGCTGGGCGTCATCCCATGGGCCGCGTTGCCGCTGCTGGGCTTTATCGCCCTGCGGTCGAGCGGCGGCCAGAACGAGGCCCAGGAGCTGCCGGTCGGCCTGCTGGGCAACCTGCTGGGCGCGGTGATGCTGCTGGGCGCGCTGCTGAGCGTGCGCTTCGCCCCCGTGGGCACGGCGGTGCCCGGCATGACCCTACTGGGCCTGCTGGTGGCATCGCTGCTGGCGCTTGGCCTGCCCCCCTTCCACCGCACCACCCACGACATGGCGCTCGGCCCGGCCAACATCGCAGGCCCGCTGATGGGGCTTGGCCTGCCGCTGCTGTGCGGCTTTCTGCTGACGCGCTTTATGACCCAGAACGCGCTGCCCGCCGAGTGGCGAGCGGCGCTGCAGATCGCTGGGCTGGCCGGGGTGGTGATCTGCGCGGCTGCGGCGCTGCGCGAGCGGCGGCTGCGGCGGCTGGCCGGATGGCTGGCCAGCACCCAGATGGGGCTGCTGCTGATCGTGCTGGGCCTCGATCCGGCGGTGGTGGCCGCCATCGCCCCGGCGCTGCAGATCAACGCGGCGCTGGTGACGCTGACCGCGCTGCTGGCGGTGGCGCTGATCGAGCGCAGCACCGGCACCGATAGCATGGATGAGATCCGCCTGGGTGCGCCGATGCTGCTGCCCGCGCTGGCCTTCTTCCTGGCCGCAGCCTCAGCGGTGGGCGTGCCCGGCACCTGGGGCTTCTGGATCATGCGCTGGCTGCTGACCGAGCTGGTTGGCGCGCGCCCGCTGCTGATCGGCCCGCTGCTGGCGGGCATGGCGCTGTTTGGCATGGCCTGGCTCGCGCCGCTGGCCGCATTCCTGCGCGCCCCGCACACCCAGCAGGCCGCGCCCGCCGGTGCGGTGCACGCGCTGCCGCTGCTGGGTGCGCTGCCGCTGGTGCTGTTCGGCATCGCGCCGGGGCTGGCCTGGGAGCGCTGGGGGGCCGCCGCCCGCACGGCGCTGGTCCCGCACAGCAGCGCCGCCGCGCCGCTGCTGCCCAGCCTGCCCGAGATGCTGGCCTGCGCACTGGCCCTGCTGGCCCTGATCGGCGCGCTGGTGGCGCTGCGGCGCAGGAGCGCGCGCAAGACCGTGGCCGACCCCGAGCTAGAGCCAGGCGGCGTGATCACGCCCGACGCGCTAGGCGAGAGCCTGGGCGCGATTGGCTGGCTGGGTGCGCCGACCGATTTGTTCACGCAGCTGTGGGCGGGGATGGTGGCGCTGAGCAGCCGGATCGGCTGGGCGCTGGCCTTCTTCGAGCAGCGCTATTTTATGGCAGGGCTGATGCTCGCGCTTGTGGCGGTCATCCTGCTGCTGCTGCAAAGGTAGGGGCCGAGCGATGCTCAATATTCCTGTGATCGGCATCGGGCTGTGCTGCGCGGCCATCCTGCTGCTGCGCGACTGGCGCTTTACCGTCTCGGCGCTGCTGCTCAACTACCTGTGCCTAGCCTGGTTTTTCACCCAGCAGCAGTTTCTCGCGCCCGACCTGGTGCTGGGGCCGCTGCAGCTGAGCACCACTGTGCTGGTGAAGGTGATCACCGGCATGGCCGCCGCGCTGATCCTGGCGATCACCGGCCTGACCTTCTCGCGCGAGTACAACACCGAAGATCTCGACGAGTTCTCGCTGGCCGAGCTGCGGCGGGCCGCGCGGCGCGCCCAGCGGTCGAGCGAGCCGTTCCGCATATCCGATTATGTCGTGCCGTTCTGGTCGCTGCTGCTGGCGATCATCGCCGCCATGCTGCTGCCGCAGCTCTACCCGATCGCCAACACCTACGCCACCAACTTCGCATGGTACTGGCTGGGGCTGACCGGCATGTTCACGCTGGTGGGCGCAAGCGACCTGCTGAAGATCGGCCTGGGCCTGCTGCTGTGCGTGGCCAGCATCGACGTGCTGTACACCGCGGTGGCCAGCCAGGTGCAGGTCTTCCCGCTGGCCATGCTGAGCCTGCTGACCATCGTGCTGGCGCTGGCGATCGCCTACCTGAGCGGCCTGCTGTACGGGCGGCTGAAAACGCTGGACCTGGGCGAGCTATACCGCAAGTAGTTCGGTGCGGCGGGAGACCGCGCGCGCCGCAGAGCGAGCTATGTCATATCTTCTTCTGATCCTGTTCCCGATAGCCATGAGCGCCAGCGCCTTCCTGCTGCGCAAGCAGACCCAGTTTGTGGCGCTGGCCGCCATCGCCACGGCCCTAACCGAGCTGGCGCTGGTGAGCACCGTGCCGGTGGACGAGCCTGCGCGGCTGCTGGGCATGACCATGGTGCTCGACCCGCTCAGCAGGCTGTTCCTGGTGGCCTTCGCGGTCATCGCTATGGTGGCCTTCGCCGCCTCGATCTGGCTGCCGCACGGCGAGAACTTCGCGCCGATCGGGCTGATCCTGCTGTCATTCACCAATGCCACGCTGCTGCTGCTGCAGGAGCCATTTGTGGTGGCGCTGCTGCTGATCAGCGGGGCGGTGCTGGCCGTGCTGGCGATCGTCGATCTGCCCACCGGAAGCCCGCTGCTGGTGGGTAAAAAATCGCTGGCGGCGGCGCTGAAGTACCTGGTGCTGATGGTGATCGCAGGCGTGATGATGTACTTCGCCTATGTACTGGTGAACATCTACGAGGACACCGGCACATCGCAGAGCTTCACCACCGCGCAGCTCATTCTGGCGCTGTTCGCTGTGGGCTTCGGCCTGCGCCTGGCGCTGGTGCCCTTCCACTCGTGGCTGCCCGACATGACCGAGATCGCCGCGCCCATGGTGTCGATGATCATCATCACGGTGATCAACGCCACCAGCCTGCTGGTGCTGATCAGCACGCTGCAGTTCTTCGGGCCGATCATCCTGAGCGGCAACGACATGGGTGTGCAGGTCTTCCAGGTGCTGGGGATCGCCACATGTGTGGCCGGGGCAGGGCTGGCGCTGGCCCAGCCGAGCCTACGGCGCATGCTGGGCTACCTGATCGCCTACGACGCGGGCATGATCATGTACGGCTTGACGACCATGAGCAGCATCGGGCTGGCTGGCGCGATCTTCGAGACCTTCAACCAGCTGGTGGTGGTGGCCCTGCTGTTCCTGAGCCTGGCGCTGCTGGAGCAGCCCGACGGGCGTCCTTCCAACGTGGCGCGGCGCGACCTGCTGCGGCGCTGGCCGATCGCCGGGGTGGGCTTTCTGGTGGGCGGGCTGGCGCTGATCGGCCTGCCGCCCTTCAACGGGTTCGCCAGCAAGCTGCTGATCTACCAGGCCGCCGCGCAGGATACCCTGCCCGCCGCGCTGCCGCTGCTGCTGCTCTCGACCGTGCTGGCGCTGCTGGCGCTGGGCAAGGTGGCCTACGAGCGGCTGCTGGGGCCGTCGGAGGACGAGCCGGTGGAGGAGTCGCCGCTGCTGCTGGGCGAGATCAATCTCGATCAGCTTGCGCCGCGCAAGCTCTCGCCCGAGCCGCGCGGGCTGGCCGCGCTGGTGGTGGTGCTGGTGGCCGCCTGCCTGGTGATCGGCATCTACCCGCAGCCGGTGCTGGCCACCATCAACGATGTGATCCAGGGGCTGACATTTATCCGCGCGTTGTAGAGGTGGCCATGGCCGATACGATCAAAATCTATCGAATGAATACCGGCTCGTGCGGCGGATGCGACGCCGAGCTTGACGCGGCGGTGTTTCTGAACGCCGATCTGGCATGGACATCCGACCCGCTGGAGGCCGACGTGCTGGTGCTGACCGGGCCGCTGACCGCCACTAGCAAGCCCGCCTTCATGGCCACGTGGCAGGGCCTGGCCGAAAAGGTGCCGCTGGTGGCCGTGGGGCGCTGCTCGATCGACGGCTACCCCTACGGGCGGGGCGGGCTGGCCGACAACCCCGATGTACAAGCGACGATCAAGATCGATGGGTGCCCGCCCGAGCCAGCGGCCATAGCCGCCGGGCTGCGCGAGAGCCTCCATCGGCCCACATAGGCACTGTCCATGAACGAACTTGTTGCACTGCTGATCTTCCCCGGCCTGCTGTTCACGCTGGCGCTCGCGCTGGCGCTTGGTATGCTGTTCCAGCGCAAGCTCGCCTTCCGCCCGCGCCTGCCCGACTTCAGCTTCGAGAGCGCGGCGGGGGCGATCAGCGTGGTGCTGGCGGCCTGCGCCAACGCGCTGCTGCCCTGGCCGCTGGCTGGGGCGGGCAAGGCCGCGCTGGGCGGGCCGGTGGCCGCATGGCTCGCGCTTGAGGGCGCGTTCCTGCTGCCGCTGCTGCCCGGCCTGCTCTCCAGCAGCCCGCTGGTGAACCGCGCCACCATCCGCGAGGCCCAGATCGGCTTGGCGGGACGCAGCGTGGTGTGGCTGGCGGCGGGCACGCTGCTGTGGATGCCTGGGCAGATCAGCCTGGGCAGCCTGCCCGGCTGGGCGCTGCTGGGCGTGGGCGCGCTGCTGGCGCTGCCCGCCGCCATGGGCTTCGGCCCGTTCGCCGCCGAGCGCACGCTGGCGCTTGAGGGCGCGGAGCACGGCCTGGACGAGGCCACCGCAGGGCTGCTGCGCTTCGCCCGCACGGCGCGCGGGGCGGTGCTGCTGGCGGCCACCCTGCTGGCCCTGATCCCACGGGCGCAGTTTCGCCCACAGCTGGCCCTGCTGGTGTGGGTGGCCGCCGCCGTGGTCGCGGCGCTGGTGCTAGAGCGGGTGGGGCGGCGCATGCCGCGCATGGCGCTGCCCAGCGCGCTGCGCTGGTGCTGGTGGCGGGCCATGCCCACCGCCGCCATCGGCCTGCTGTACCTCGCGATCATCGCCCCCGGCTAGGCGCGCACGCCGACGTTCTTCCTTCGTGCTAGGCTGGCTGCGCCCATCAGACGACGCAGGCCTGCGAGAATCATGCGGCCATGGCAGCTATTGAGCTAGAAAATCTCTACAAGGCCCACCACGGCGCGTTCGTCATCCAGGGCCTCAGCCTCACCATCGAGCCAGGCGAGACCTATGGGCTGCTGGGGGCCGAGGGCGCGGGCAAAACCACCCTGCTGCACATGCTGCTGGGACTGCAGCGCCCGCAGCGCGGCAGCCTGCGCGTGCTCGGCACCACCAACCTTGGCCGCAATATCGGGCGCGTGGGCTACCTGCCCCAGCAGCTGCAGCTGCAGCCTGCGTTCTCGGGGGCGGCCCACCTGCAGATGCTCGGCAAGGCCGATGGCATGCGCGGCCCGCTGCTGGCCCAGCGCACCCACGAGGCGCTGGAGCGCGTCGGGCTGCTGGGGGCCGCGCACCACCCGGTGGAAAACTACACGCTGGCCATGCGCCAGCGGCTGGGGCTGGCCCAGGCGCTGCTCGGCCAGCCGGCCTTGCTGCTGCTGGACATGCCCGCCGCGCGGCTGGCCGACGACGACCGTCGCAGCATGCTGGCCCTGCTGGCAAGTCTGCGCGAGCACGGGGTCACCGCCCTGATCGCATCCGACCACCCCGACGACCTAGCGCATACCTGCGACCGCGTCGGTATCCTGCACCGGGGCCGGATCGCCGCCGAGGCCGAGCTGGCGGCGCTGGGCGCGCTGGCCCCCAGCGTGCGCATCGCGGTGGGCGAGATCGCCGAGATCACCGCCGAGCGCCTGGCCCGCCTCTCCTCGGCAGTGCAGATCAGCCCGGGCGCGATCGACATTGACCCCAACACCCAGCAGCTCCAGGCCCGCGTGCTCAAGATCTTGGTCGACGCCCAGATCGACATCTACCGGCTGGAGCCGCAGGTCGGCCCGCTGGCCGCGCTCTTCCGCCGCGTGCTAGGCGGCGAGGATGTGGGCCCGGCCTTTACGCCGCGCGCCGACATGGCCGATGAGACCGAGCAGGCCCCGCCCAACAGCCTCTTCGCCCCACCGGGGCACCCCGACACGCTTGAGCAGGCCCAGGCCGCGCCCGCGCACGAGGGCGAGACAGTCGCGCAGGAGCTGCCGTCGGAGGAAAAACATGAGCTTCTTTAGCCGACTGGGCAGCTACACGGGGTTCCTGCTGGCATCCTACATCCGCTCGGGCCGCATCGCTGTGGAGGCCGTGGCCACGCTGGTGATCTACGCCATGCTGTTCCGGCCCGGCGTCAGCCTGCTGCTGGCGGGCGAGTTCCACGCGATCGCCGCTATGTGCATGCTGACGCTGTCGTTCTACACCTCGGTGGTGCTGATGGGCCAGTGCGACCGCCCCCAGGCCTACCTGCTGCTCACACGGCGGATCGGGCGCAGCGGCTACCTGCTGGCCCACTACATCAGCTCGCTGATCATCACCAGCGGGTGCTACCTGGCGCTCTCGGCGCTGTGCGCAGCCACCCGCTCGGTGTCGGGCTTCACCCTGGCCGCGTGGGCGCTGGGCAGCCTGCCGCTGCTGCTGAACGTGGCCATCCTGGCCGCCGCCGTGACGCTGCTGGCCCCGGCGGTGCTCTCCACCTCGTGGCGGCTGGTCATCCTCGCGGGCGTGGTGCTGGCCTTCTCGGAGTCGATGTTTAGCACCCAGACGCTGCGCGACATGCCGCCGCTGCTGCTGCGCATCCTCGACCTGCTGCAGCTGGTCTTCAGCATCCCCCTGCTGCCCGTGCTCACCGGGTTTGCGCTCGCCGCCAGCCACGACTACCGCGGCGCGGCCATGGCCATCCCCTTCGCCCAGGTCTCGCTGATGCTGGGGCTGCTGGGGGCTGCGCTGTTCGTCTTCAGCCGACGCGAGATCACTGTGCGCGACGCCTAGAACTGCCCCAACGAAGAAAGAACGACGCTCGGGCCTCGCCAGAGCGTCGTTCTTTTTGCCAGTATACCGCCCTACTTCAGCAGCGCGCGCAGCTCGTTTGCAAACACCTCGGCGGGCGTGCCAAACGGGAAAAGCATGCGCAGGCTGCCCTCGGCATCGATCAGGTAGGTGACCGCCGAGTGATCGACCAGATAGCCCGCCGAGGTGCCCTTCACATCCTGCTGCTGGAAGTACAGCCCGTAGTCGGCCCCGATCTTGCGCAGCGTGGCCTCGTCGCCAGTCATGCCGATGAAGCTGGGGTCGAAGCTCTGCACATAGTGCTTCAGCAGCGCGGGCGAGTCGCGCTCGCCATCCACGCTGATAAACAGGTAGCGGACCTTGTCGCCATCTGCGCCCAGCAGCCGCTTGGTATCGCGCAAGTCGACCAAGGTGGTCGGGCAGACATCGGGGCAGTGGGTGTAGCCAAAAAACAGCAGGATCGGCTTGCCGCGCAGGTCGCTCAGGCGCATGTCGCTGCCATCCATGCTGGTGAGGGTAAAATCGTGCAGGGCGCGCGGCGGGTTAACCGCCGAGCCGCCCGTGATCTCGGGGGTCGCGATCTCGTCGGCGGAGGCCGCGCCGCCCTGGCAGGCCGCCAGCAGCAGCGCCGCCAGCAGCGCCGCCCAGATACGCCAGAGGGATGCTTGCTTACACATGGGGGTGCGATCTCTTGCTACGCTGGAAGAGCCGCGCGATCCGCCCGCCCCAGGCCAGCAGCGCCGCGCCAGCGACCACCGCCGCCAGGCTCAGGCAGATCATCAGCGGCATCAGCAGGGGGCTGCGCGACGGAGCGCCGCAGATAAAGCGCCACACCGCGCCCGGCGCGCTGGTGAAGGCCGAGAGGTCTTGGGTGTAGGCACCCACCATCACCAGCATCATCAGGCCAAAGCAGATCAAGCCCACGCCCACGATCTGGGGCACGACCGATGGCGCTGGGGCGCGGCGCTCATGATTCGCGGTCATAAAAATCCTAACCAAGCATCCGCCACCGGGCCGATCCCCCGTGGCGGATGCTGCCATGCCTACTTGAGCGGGTTTGGCACAAACGGCGTGTAGCCCGGCGAGGCGAACGTGCCCAGCGCATCGGCCACCACCGGCAGCCAAGCCACGGCGGCCAGTACCAGGATAATGCCGACCCACAGGCCCCAGCGCTCTAGCCACAGCGGCGAGCCAGCAGGCCCCACCGTGTCCACCGGCGCACCCTCGGTCACTGGCTCCTTCGAGAAAAACAGCGTGCCCACTAGGTTCACCAGCAGCAGCACCAGGCTGATCAGCAGGATCACGCCCGAGATCGCCGAGGTGTTGAGGAAGAAGGCCGCATCGGGGTTTACATACGGCGCGTTGCTCAGGTCGGTGCGGCGCGGCACCCCCGCAATCCCCGCAGCGCCCATGCCGTGGCCGAAGATCAGCATGCCCACCAGCCAGGTGTAGATCTGGGCTAGCGCCACCTTCTTGCTCCACAGCGCGCGGTTGCGGATCAGCGGCACGATCCAGTAGGCGATGCCGATATACGTCAGCGTCACTGCGCCCGCCAGCGTCATGTGGAAGTGGCCCGGCACCCACGAGGTGTTGTGCAGCGCGATGTTCAGCGTCAGCGAGGCCTGGATGATGCCCGAGAAGCCACCCGCGATGAACAGGATCATGCCCGCCAGCTGCGCGGCCACCACCGGGTTACCAAAATCCTGGTGCCACAGCCAGTCGAGCGCCCGCCGCGCGCCGCGCTGCCGCCCGGCCCGCTCCAGCGTCGCCCCGATGTTAAACGCGGTCAGGAAGCTGGGCACCGCCACCACAAACGTGAACACGGTGTGGATGCCCTTCATCACGCTGCTGACGCCGGGGTCCGAGAACAGGTGGTGCACGCCCACCGGCACCGAAAAGATCACCAGCATCAGGAAGGCCACGCGGGCCAGGCCATCGCTGAACAGCTTGCTGCCCACCTGCTTGGGCAGCATGGTGTACCACGAGATATAGGCCGGGATCAGCCAGAAGTACACCAGCGGGTGCCCGAAGAACCAGAACAGCACGCGGCCCATCTGCGGGTCGGTGGTCTTCAGCCAGCCCAGCGAGAGCGGCAGCAGCATGAACAGCACCTCGACCGCCACGCCGAAGGTCGCCACGATCCACATGATGAAGTTGGCGATCGCCGCAAACACCGCCAGCGGCACCCGCTCGCCGGGGTGCTCCTTCCGCCACGCGGCGTAGGTCATGAACACATTCGCGCCCACCAGCCACGAGCCGACCACCAGCAGCACCAGGCCGATGTAGAAGGTCGGGTGGGCCACCAGCGAGGGGTAGAAGGTGTAGAGCACCGACGCCTGCCCCGAGCCGATGGCGAAGAGCACCAGCGCCAGCCCCACAAACATCATGGCGTACGAGACCCAGGCCAGCGTGCGGTTCCACAGCGGGCGCTCCAGCGAGCGCTGGGTGATAAAGTAGGTGAAGCCGACGATAAAGAACGTGGTGAAGAACAGCGCGTTCATCACGCCGTGGATGGTGAGCGCCTGATAGTAGAAGCTAAAGAACGGGATCTGCAGATCGGGGAAGGCCTCCTTCACAAACGGCGAGCGCCGGAAGGTCTGAAACGGCCCCATCAGGCTGCCGAGCAGCAGCGCCAGCATACCAGTGAGCACATGCGCGCCAACAAGGGTGCGCTCTTCCATCAACATTGCGAGCTTCGGGAAGGCGAGCGACGAAGGCTGCCGCTGGGGAAGCGGCGAGGCAACCTGCATGACAATACTCCTTCTAGACCAAGCTACAAACGCCTCGGTGCGATTCCTAGGGAAGAAGGGAACCAGCCATAGGTGTGGACGCTAGGCATCCACGATAATCGTGGCGATCATGTTCTGGTGGCCCGAGCCGCAGTACTCGTGGCAGATGATGTGGTAGGTGCCGGGCTTTTTGAAGGTGGCCTTCTCGCGGGCGATCTGGCCGGGCAGCAGCATCATGTTCATGTCGTGGTGCTCGATGTAGAAGCCGTGCGTGACATCCTTGCTGGTTACCACGAACGTTACCTCGGCGCCCTTGGGGATGTGGATCTCGGCGGGCTTGCCCTTGGCCTGCCCCAGGTCGAACTGCCACATCTTGGCCACCACGTGCAGCGTGTACTGGTTGTCGCCCATCGAGCGCAGGCCGGGCGTGGCGAACTCGGTGCTGTCGAGCTGCATCGGGTCTACGCGGCCCACCGGGCTAGGCAGCGTGACGCCGAAGATGAACACGCTGGCCAGCAGGGCCGCCGAAAAGACGCCCAGCGTTCCAGCAACCGCGTAGATCCAGTAGCGCTCAAGACGGTCGATGTACATAGCTTCCTCGCTTCTCCCTAACTGCGCTCGATGACAACAATGAACCAGAGGTAGGCCCAGTAGATCGCGTAGCCCAGCAGCATCAGCAGCACAAACAGCAGCGTGCCCGATGGGGAGAAGCCGTCGTGTCCGTGGTCGTCGATCTGCTGCGCGCCAGGCGCGGGGGTGAGTGGATCATCCGCCATAACAGAACTCCTTCGTACACCGTACAGCGAGAGGATTGGGGGTTTTGTGTACTTTCTCACAATTTAGCTGACAGCCCCATAGTAAAGCAAGAAATCGCAACTGCTTGTTGTATCTTTTTTACAAAGTGTTGCGATCCTACAACCATGGGTTATACTTGGTATATTGACGCCTATTACTAGGAAATACCGCGGCCCCACGCCGCATACGGAGGCCGCCAATGATGACGGCAGAACAGCCCCCACCTAGCGATAGCGATCTCTGGCGGGCGCTCAAGGCGCTCGGCAGCCCGGTGCGGCTGGAGGTCATCCGCTTCATCCAGGCCCACCCCCACTGCATCAGCAACCAGATCCAGCTCCACCTGCCGCCCGGCTGCGCCTGCGCTCAGTCCACGCTCTCGCAGCACCTCAAGATCCTGCGCGACGCCCAGCTGGTCGTCGCCGAGAGCGACGGCGCGGCCACTAGCTACACCCTGAACGCCGAGCGCATGGCCTGGCTCTCCGAGCAGCTCAGGGGCTATGCGCTCTGCCCAGCGAACGCCGCCGGGGTGCGCGCGGGCCGCCCCTAGGCGCGGCTGCCCTGCGCGGGCCACACCCAGGGCGCGTAGATCTCCTCCCTTCGTGCCCTCGCGCCTTCGTGGTAAATCGGTCCCCTTGGTGTCTTCGCACCTTCGTGATAGTCGTTTCTTTTGTTCCTTGGTGTCTTGTGTCTTGGTAGTAAAGCGGTTCTCTCCTCCCCTTCGTGCCGTCGCGCCTTCGTGGTAAAAAATCCTCGCGCCCTCGCGGTTGCAGCCCCCCGGCGGGTGTGGTAGACTGCGCAGGCCCTAGCAAAACCCGATACCGCACAACGGTGCGCCCCATCGCCCCCCTGTCTTGGGCACTCACGCCACCATCGCTAGAAACGGAGCCTACCCGTGACGACCTCTCCCGCCCAGGTGCAGGAGCTGACTGAGCGTATCCGCGCAAACGTCGCGCGCGTGATCGTCGGCAAATCGGATGTGGTCGATCTGCTGCTGATCGCGCTGCTGTGCGAGGGCCACGTGCTGCTGGAGGACGTGCCGGGCA
Organism: Chloroflexia bacterium SDU3-3; assembly: GCA_009268125.1. Classification (NCBI taxonomy): domain Bacteria; kingdom Bacillati; phylum Chloroflexota; class Chloroflexia; species Chloroflexia bacterium SDU3-3. The sequence continues at coordinate 372,563 of WBOU01000003.1, forward strand.
CCGGCAAGACCACCCTGGCCCGCGCGGTCGCGGCCTCGCTAGGCTGCGCCTTCCACCGCGCCCAGTTCACCCCCGACCTGCTGCCCACCGACATCACCGGCCTCACCTACTTCAACCAGCAGGCAGGGGCCTTCCAGTTCCGCGCTGGCCCGATCTTCACCAACGTGCTGCTGGCCGACGAGATCAACCGCGCCACCCCGCGCACCCAGAGCGCCCTGCTGGAGGCCATGCAGGAGCGCACCGTCACCATCGATGGCGAGACCCGCGCGCTGCCCCGGCCCTTCCTGGTGCTGGCCACCCAGAACCCCGTGGAGCTGGAGGGCACCTTCCCGCTGCCCGAGGCCCAGCTCGACCGCTTCATGCTGCGCGTCGGCATGGGCTACCCCAGCGAGGAGGAGGAGGCCGCCATCCTCAGCCGCTTCGTGCAGGCCGAGCCGCTGGCCGACCTAGGCACCGTGGCCTCGCGCGAGGATGTGCTGGCCATGCAGCAGGCCGTGCGCGCCACCCTGGTGGCCGAGCCGCTGCGCCGCTACATCGTGGCGGTGGTGCGCGCCACCCGCGCCCACGACGAGATCGAGCTGGGGGCCTCGCCGCGCGCCGCGCTCTCGCTGCAGCGCGGCGCGCAGGCGCTGGCCGCCATGCGGGGTCGCGATTTCGCCACCCCCGACGACGTGAAGGCGCTGGCAGGCCCGGCCCTGGCCCACCGCATCATCCTGCGCTCCGAGGCGCGGCTGCGCGGGCGCACCGCCGAGCAGGTGGTCCAGTCGGCGGTGCAGCGCGTGCCTGTGCCGGTCGAGTAGGCAGGAGGCCGCCATGTTTCGCCCCGCCACCATTCGCGGGCTGGCATTCCTGTTCGTGCTGGCGCTGTTCTTCCGCGCGCCGCTGCTGGCCCTGCTCAGCGCGCTGCTGCTGCTGGCCGCAGGCCTGGCCTGGCTGTGGAACCGCTACGCCTTCGCCAAGGTGGCCTACGGGCGGCGCTGGGGCGCGGCCCGCGCCTTCCCCGGCGACACCGTGCCCCTGATGATCAGCATCGATAACCGCAAGCCCCTGCCGCTGGCCATGCTCGACCTGCGCGACAGCTTCCCGCCAGGGCTGGAGGTGGATGACGCCTTCATCCGCGTGGACCGCGAGGATCGCCTGGTGCTGCAGCGCACCACCAGCCTGCGCTGGTACGAGCGCGTGACATGGACCTACCAGGTGCGCTGCACGCGGCGCGGGGCCTTCCGCGTCGGCCCGGCCACCCTGGATGCGGGCGACCCCTTCGGCTTCTTCCGCAGCAGCTGGCAGGTGCCCCCGCAGGGTTCGCTGATCGTCTACCCCACCCTGCTGCCGCTGGAGTCGCTGGGCCTGCCCGCCCGCAGCCCGATCGGCACGCTGCGCGCCCGCCAGCTCATCCGCGACCCACTGCGCACCGTGGGCGTGCGCGACTACCAGCCCGATGACCCCTTCAAGGACATCCACTGGATGGCCAGCGCCCGCACCGGCACGCTGCAGACCCGCATCTACGAGCCGACCACCGCGCGCGAGCTGGCAATCGTGCTCGACCTCGACTCGTTCGAGCACTACTGGCAGGGCATCAACGAGGAGCTGATCGAGCGCTCGATCAGCGCGGCGGCTACCCTGGCCCAAGCGGGCCTGCGCGAGGGCTACGCCGTGGGCCTGTATGTGAATGGCGCGCCCGCCCAGCACGAGAGCCTAGTGCGCCTGCCGCCAGGCCGCAGCCCGGCCCAGCTGGAGCGGATCATGGAGACGCTGGCGCGGCTGACGCCCTACTCGGTCACGCCGGTGGCGCGGGTGCTGCGCATGGCCGCCAGCGACCTGCCCTGGGGCGCGACCATCCTGCTGCTCAGCGGCATCCAGCCCCAGGCCAGCCGCGCCGAGCTGCTGCGCCTGCGCGAGCGCGGGCGGGCGACGGCATGGCTCTACCTTGGGGCCGACACGCCGCCCCTTGTGCCCGGCGTGCCCATCCATCACGCCCCGCCGCAGGCGTAGCGCCACAGGCAGCGCCGCCTCCCCACCAGTAGCGCGTGCCTTTGCGCTTTTGGCACCTGCCGTTGTTCCATGGTCGGCTGCCTTTGTCCCATTTTTGGCTGCAAATGGGGCAAGGGCACTGGTGAATGGGGCAAGGGCGCTGGTGAATGGGGCAAGGGCGCTGGTGAATGGGGCAAGGGCTGCCCAAGCACACACAAAAGCAATAGAAAAAAGCCAGCAGGAAGCATCCCGCTGGCCAATCCCAGAACCGTGGAAAGGTCACGACCAATGCTCACCGTCGCCGTCGGCTCGCTCAACCCCGTCAAGATCGCCGCCGTGCAATCCGCCCTGCAGATCGCCCAGATCGAAGCCACCGTGGGCGGCATCGCCGTGCCCTCGGGCGTGCCCGACCAGCCGATCGGCTACGCGCAGATCGCCTTGGGCGCGCGCAACCGCGCCCAGAACGCCCGCGCGGCACAGGGCGCGGCCTGGGGCTTCGGGCTGGAGGGCGGCGTCGAGTTCGAGGGCGAGCAGGCATGGCTCTACAGTGTGGTGGCCGTGGTCACGGCGGCGGGCGAGGTCTCGCTGGCGCAAGGCGGCAAGCTGCTGCTGCCGCCGCCGGTGGCCGCCCGCCTGCGCGACGGCGAGGAGCTAGGGCCGGTAATGGACTCGCTGACCGGCGTGCACAACAGCAAGCAGAAGCTGGGCGCGGTCGGCTTCCTGACCGGCGGCGTGGTGCGCCGCGAGGATGGATTCCGCGACTGTGTGGGGCGGGCCATCGCGCCGCTGCTCCACCCCGAGCTGTACCGCGCCTAGCCAAGGAACATGCCCATGCCCAAGATCACATGGCAGCAGATTCTGTTCTATGGCAGCCTGGCCGTGGTCGAGGCCAGCCCCGCCGCGCTGATCGCCACCATGGCGGGCAGCAACGTGTGGCTGGCGCTGGTGGCGCTGGCCGCGCTGGCCGGGGCTGCCAGCCACTATAGCGAGCCGTGGCTGCCCGAGCGGGTGCAGCAGGCCGCGCTGCTGGCAGTGGGCACGCTGCTGGCCGCAGGCGTGTTCGCGCTGGCCGCCCAGGCCAGCCAGAACGCCGAGTTTATCTCGGGCGGGGCCTACCTGGCGCTGCTGGGCGCGCTCTACACCTTCTGGCGCGGCATGCGCATGGGCGACCAGGACTCGCTGACCATCACCCGCACCTTCCGCGTCAGCATGGGGGTGCTGGTGGCCGTCCTCGCGGGCGGCAGCCTGCTGCTTAGCCCCGACCAGGCCATGGTGGCTAGCGGTGCGGCCCAGCTGGTGGGCTTCTTCGCGGCGGGCATGCTGTGCATCGCCCTGGCCCACCACGCCGAGCAGGAGGGCGGCCTGCAGCAGATCGAGTGGCGCGGCGTTGGCATCCTGGTCGCCAGCATCGTGCTGATCATGGCCGCCGCCATGCTGCTGGCTTCGTTCACGGGCGGCTTCGCCAAAACCATGCTCGAAGGCCTGATCACCCTGCTGGCCACGGTCATCGGCTTCATCCTGCTGCCCTTCGGGCTGCTGCTGGAGGCGATCATCGGCTGGCTGCAGGGCATCTTCGCGCAGGGCAGCGGGATGGACGGCATCACAAACCAGTTCGAGGCGCTCCAGCAGATCCAAAATGCCTACGGCCAGGGCGGCGGCAGCGCGCCCTCATGGGCAAATCTGCTCATCCAGACCCTCTGCCTGATCATCCCCATCCTGGCGCTGATCGCGATCTTCTTCCTGCGAAAGAACACCACTGCGCGCCAGCGAACCACCAACGAGCGGCGCGAGTCCATCCTGCGCTGGGGCGAGGTGGCCGAAGATCTAGCCGGGCTGTTCGGCAGGAAGAACAAGCAGGCCGACCTGCGGCAAGCTCTGGCTGCCCTCACCGGCGGCTCGGCGGCCAGCCGCATCCGGCGCAGCTACATCCGCATGCTGCTGGCCGCCGAGGCCCACGATCAGCAGCGCCCCACCAGCCAGACGCCCCGCGAGTTCGCGCCCGCCGCCGCCCAGGCGCTGGGCCAGCCCGCCGAGCGCGTGGCCGCGCTCACCGCCGCCTACGAGCGGGCGCGCTACGCCCCCGAGACCGCCACACCCCAGCAGGCCGCCAGCGCCGAGGCCGCCTGGCAGCAGATCAGCGCCAGCCAAAAAAAGTAGGGAGAAAGCCATGCGTGACGTCATCCCATCCATCGAGCGCTGGCTTGCCGAGGGCCAGCGCGTAGCCCTGGCCACCGTGGTGAGCACGCTGGGCACCGCCCCGCGCGCCGTGGGGGCCAAGATGGCCGTGGCATCCGGCGGGGGCATCGCCGGGTCGGTCAGCGGCGGCTGCATCGAGGGCGCGGTCTACGACGCCTGCCAGTCCGCCATGCGCAGCGGCCAGGCCGCGCTGCACCGCTTCGGCGTGGCCGACGAGACCGCGTGGGAGGTGGGGCTGGCCTGCGGCGGCACCATCGAGGTGCTGGTCGAGCCGCTGGCCGGGCGCGAGGCCAGCTACGCCGCGCTGCGCGACGCGCTAGCCGCCGAGCAGGCGGTGGCGCTGGCCACCGTGGCGGCAGGCCCGCAGGGCGCAGGCGCGCGGCTGCTCATCCGCGCCGACGGCGGTCTGCTGGGCGACCTTGGCCCCCACATCCCCACCGATCTGGTGGTGGCCCAGGCGCAGGCGCTGCTGGCCCAGGCCCAGTGCGGCATGCGCGCCTTCCCCAGCGCCCAGGGCGAGCTGCAGGTGTTCATTGAGACCTACTCGCCGCCGCCCACGCTGCTGATCGTCGGCGCGGTGCACATCGCCATCCCGCTCATCCACTACGCCCACCAGCTCGGCTTCCGCGCCGTCGTCATCGACGCCCGCAGCGCCTTCGCCACGCCCGAGCGCTTCGCCCACGCCGATGAGCTGGTGCTGGCCTGGCCCGACGAGGCCCTGCCCGCCAGGATCACCACCAACAGCTACGTGGCGCTGCTGACCCACGACCCCAAGCTGGATGACCCCGCGCTGCTGGTGGCGCTGCCCAGCCCGGCGCGCTACGTGGGCGCGCTGGGCAGCAAGAAGACCCACGCCCAGCGCGTGGCGCGGCTGGCCGAGCAGGGCCTGCCGCCCGAGCAGCTGGCGCGGCTGCACGCCCCGATCGGGCTGCCGCTCGGCGGGCGCACCCCCGCCGAGATCGCGCTTAGCATCATGGCCGAGATCGTGGCCGAGCGAAACCGCCCCGCCTAGCGGCGCTGTCTTGGTGTATTTGTTTTCTTTTGTTCCCTTGGGTCTTGGGGTCTTGGTGGTAAAAATCTTCGGCGGGTTGAGAGCGAATAGGCTCTGCCTAGCAGCACATGCGGCGGCAGCAGCAGGAAAGCATGCTATCATAGCCCCCAAGGAGACCGACCTAGGGAGCAACACACTATGCATATTGTGAGTGACCGTGGCCTAGATATGATCGAATCGCACGCGCGCAAGCTTGGCATCATCCTCGCGCCGCTGCTGATCACTATTGGCGGGAAAACCTACCACGGCGGCGAGGACATCACCCCCGAGGAGTTCTACAAGATCATGGAGGAGAGCGGCGAGTTTCCCGTCACCGCCCAGCCCTCGATCGGCAGCATCGCCGAGATCTACCGCGAGCTGGCTAAGACCGACCCCGACATCCTCTCCATCCACATCTCGTCGGGCCTGAGCGGCACCAGCAACGCCGCGCGCCTGGCCGCCCAGCAGGTGCCCGAGGCCAACATCACCATCATCGACACCCTCAGCCTCTCGGGCGAGATGGGCTGGCAGGTCGAGGCGGCGGCGCGCTGCCTCAAGGCGGGCTGGCCGCTTGAGAAGATCCTGGAGAAGGTCGAGCAGGTGCGCGCCGACGCCGAGGCGATCTACACCGTCGCCACGCTGCGCTACCTCATCCACGGCGGGCGCGTCAGCCACATGAAAGGGCTGCTGGCCTCCATCCTCAACATCCGCCCCGTGATCGGCGTGGACAAGACCACCGGCAAGTACGAGCAGCTTGGCCAGGCCCGCACCCAGAAGGGCGCGCTGCAGAAGCTGGTGGATGTCGTGGCTGACAAGCACGCTCCCGGCAGCGAGCTGCGCGCCCAGATCTTCCATGTGAACAACCCCGAGGGCGTGGCCCAGCTCAAGCAGTTCATGGAGGCACGCTTCACCTGCCACTGGGAGGAGACCGGCCCGCTCTCGCCCGCGCTGGGCGCGCACGCAGGCCCCGGCATGGTCACGCTCACCTATGGCGCGTACAGCGTCTACGCCGATCTGCCCGAGGCCTAGGGTATGCGGGCAGCCGTCGTCGCCATCATCCTGGCCGCTGGCAGCGCCACGCGCATGGGCCAGCCCAAGCAGCTGCTCGACTGGGGCGGCCAGCCGCTGCTGCGGGCGGTGGCGCTGGGCGCGCTCAGCTCGCAGGCCAGCGCGGTGCATGTGGTGCTAGGCGCGGCGCGCGATCAGGTGGCGGCGGCGCTGGCCGGGCTAGGCGTGGCGCTAGTGGAAAATAGCGACCACGCCAGCGGCCAGGCCAGCTCGCTGCGGGTGGGGGTGCGCAGCCTGCCGCCGGATGCGGGCGCGGCCCTGGTGCTGCTGGCCGACCAGCCCTTTGTCACGCCCGCGATCATCGATGCGCTCATCCTAGCCTGGCAGCAGAGCGCCGCGCCGATCGTGGCCCCCAGCTACGCGGGGCGGCGCGGCAACCCGGTGCTGTTCGACCGCAGCCTGTTCCCACAGCTGCTGGCCACCCAGGGCGACCAGGGTGCGCGCAGCCTGGTGCAGGAGCGCGCTAGCAACACCCTGCTGGTGCCCTTCGACGACGCCCGCCCGCTGGAGGACATCGACTCGCCCGAGGACTACCGGCGGCTGCTGGCCCAGAAATAGCGACAGGCCAGGGGAATCCCCCTGGCCTGCGGTTAGCGATTGGTGCGGGCGCGCCTACGAGTCGACGCTCAGCTCGATGGCGGTGCGCGTCAGCCAGAGGCGCTGGAGATCGCTCTGGCAGCTCGCGCTCACATCGTGCAGGCTGATGCGGAACGACCGCTGCTGCTGCGGGTCGAGCGAGAAAATCTCAAGGATGCCGGGCATCCCCGCGAAGATCGGCTGGCGCTGCTCGTTGAGCACGCGCGCGACGATCCGCAGGCGGAGCGCCCGGCCCGAGCGATTGCGGATCTGGCCCTGAAGGTACGGCAGGCCAACGTGGTTCTGGCCAACATACTGGATAGGGCTGATCTCGACCTTGCTGCGCAGCGACCAGGGCAGGCGTACTTTGGGTGAAGGTGTTTGCTCGACCATAGTCATAGCCGACTCCTCGTGCCGTGGGGATAATAGCAGGGGGTGGGCAGCAGCTGCGACACAATGTGGTATGCATAGCAGTAGCAACCCTTTCAGAGAAGTATAGCAGGATTTCATAGCCGCGCCTAGCAGTCATGCTTAGCTCTTCACGACTATCCTCCCCGCCGTGGTGGTCCCCCTCTGGCCCCCCCGCGAAGTACTACCTGTAAGGGCACCGATGTGCTATACTTAGCGGCGAAGCTCTCGCTAGAAGGAGTTTAGGTTATGCCCTCGATCCCCGTCCCGACAATTATCGAGCGCACATCCCGCGGTGAGCGCGCCTGGGATCTCTACTCGCGCCTGCTTCAGGAGCGGGTCATCCTGCTTGGCACGCCCATCGACGAAGATGTTTCGTCCTCGATTGTGGCACAGCTGCTCTTTCTGCAGCACAACGAGCCAGATCGCGACGTTTGGTTTTATATTAACAGCCCGGGCGGCAGCGTGCGCGACGGGCTGGCGATCTACGATACCATGCACCTGATCACACCCGATGTGAACACCGTCTGCATCGGGCGCGCGGGCAGCATGGCCACCATCCTGCTGGCGGGCGGCGCGAAAGGCAAGCGGTTTGCGCTTCCCAACGCCACCATCCACTTCCACCCGGCGGGCGGCGGTGCCGAGGGCGACGCCCCCGACGTCGAGCGCATGGTCAACGAACTGCTGCGGCTCCAGCGCGTGGGCAACGAGATCATGGCCAAGCACACCGGCAAGACGCCCGAGGACATCGAGCGCGACTTCAGCCGCGACCGCTTTATGTCGGCCAAAGAGGCCGTGCAGTACGGCTTCATCGACCAGATCCTCGATCAGTCGGCCACCGCGCAGGGCTAGGCGCAGCGCGTGCGGCGGGCTGGGGATGCCCCAGCCCGCTTTTGCATGCCCTAGAGCGTGCGGAACCAGGCCTCCACATGATCCAGCGCCTCGGGCATCAGCTGCAGCGTCACGTGCGCGGCCCCCGCCACCAGCGCGAACTGGGCGTGCGCCGGCTTGGCCTGCTTGACCTGGAGGGCCTGCCATGGCTTCACAATCGAGTCGTCGGCCCCGTAGAGCAGCAGCAGCGGCACCTGGATGCGTCCGAGGCTGCCCAGCAGATCCAGCTGATCGATCAGATCCCACGTGCTGATCTCGGCGCGGATGGGCGAGGCCTTCCACGCGCGGATGAGGTTGTAGGCTGTGATCTCCTCGAACAGGTAGAGCAGCCCCAGGCGTGGCAGCGCCGAGGCCTCGCGCCACATGTCGGGGCGGCCAAACTGCAGCTTGGGCGGCGATTCCAGCACCGCCAGCCGGTCCACCGCCAGCCCATCGGCCACGGCGCGGGCCGAGACACAGCCGCCCAGGCTGATGCCCAGCAGCCCCACCCGCTCGTAGCGCTCGCGCAGCCAGGCCACGCCCGCGCGCGGGTCATCCAGAATACCAGGGAAACGCTGCGGTCGGGTGTTCTCGCCGTGCCCATCCATGTCCACCAGCAGCACCGCGCAGCCCGCCCGCAGCAGCCGGTCCATCAGCGGCCAGGCGTAGAAGGTCTTATCGCATCCCGAGCCGTGGATCACGCACGCCGCCTTCTGCGCGCCGCCCAGCGGCACCACGTGCAGCGCGGGCATCACACCGCCCTCCAGCGCGATCTCCACCCGCTCGATCGTGTAGGCCGGGTAGCTGCCAGCACGCATGCGGGTCAGTGGGGTCATCCCCTGGCTGCGCAGGCTGGCCAGGGCAGCCTGGGCGGCCAGGCCCACCGGCGCGGCCAGGGCCACGCGCCCCCACCGGCCGTAGAGGCTGGCCAGCAGCCCCAGGCCGCTCGCCAGCACCAGCGGACGCCCGCCAGCGCCGCCCGACCACGAGAGGCCACGCCAGCCGCGCCGAGCGGCCAGCCACTCGAACAGCACCACCCACGCCACCACCGCGCGCACAAACTTGCCCATTGCTCACCACCTCTTCGTGCTAGAGAAACCGCACCATATTTTGCCGGAACATGGCTTCCGTTGTATGATAGCTTATAATCTCACATCAAGACGACATGATCTGGAGGTTGGAATAATGGGTCTCTTGGAAGGGAAGAAGGGGCTTATCCTCGGCGTGGCGAACGATCACTCGATCGCCTGGGGGATCGCCAAGGCGCTGCACAGCGAAGGCGCGGACATCGGCTTCACCTATGTGGGCGAGGCCCTTGAGCGCCGCGTGCGCCCGCTGGCCGAGAGCCTTGGGGCCAAGCTGATCGAGCAGTGCGATGTGCAGAGCGACGAGGAGATCGCCGCGCTGATGCAGAAGGCCCGCGAGGTCTACGGCTCGCTCGACTTCATCATCCACGCCATCGGCTTCGCCAAGCGCGAGGAGCTGACCGGGCAGTTCGTCAACACCAGCCGCGAGGGCTTCCGGATCGCGCTCGACATCAGCGCCTACTCGCTCACGGCGGTGGTGCAGGCCGCGCAGGATCTGCTCAACCCCGGCGCATCGGTCATCACGCTCACCTACCACGGCTCGCAGCAGGTGGCCCAAAACTACAACGTGATGGGCGTCGCCAAGGCCGCGCTGGAGGCCAGCGTCCGCTACCTGGCCAACGACCTCGGGCCGCGCAACATCCGCGTCAACGCGATCAGCGCAGGCCCCATCCGCACCCTGGCCGCCAGCGGTATCTCGGGCTTCCGCTCCATGCACAAGGGCTTCGCCGAGACCGCGCCGCTGCGCCGCAACGTCACCATCGACGATGTGGGCAAGACCGCGATCTGGCTGTGCAGCGACTGGGCCAGCGCCGTCACCGCCGAGGTGATCTACGTGGATGCGGGCTTCCGCAACGTCAGCATCACCACCGGCGAGTAAGCATACGCCCCCGCCGAGCGGGTACAACCGAGCGGGTACAGCACAGCGACCGTGGGAACATTCCCACGGTCGCTGTGCTGTGCCGCCAGATGCTAGGCCGCAGGAGCGGGCGGGGTCTCTTTTGGCACTGGTGGCGCGACCACAGCGACAGCAGGGGGCGCATCCACCGGCGGCTCGGGGGCATCCACCAGCTTGCGGTAGATATAGCGCAGCACGATGCGCACCACCGCCACCGTGGGGATGGAGATGAACAGGCCAAACGGCCCGCCAAGCGCGCCGCCCGCCAGAATGGCGAACAGCACCAGCACCGGGTGCAGGTGCACCGCGTGGCCCACCACATAGGGGATGATGAAGTTGTCCTCGGACATGCGCAGCACGAAGTAGATCACGCCAATCACGCCCGCGAACACCGCATTATTCCAACCAAACGGCGTGGTGGCTTGAAACAGCGCCACCGACATCGCGATCAGCGCCGCCGACCACGGCCCCACCAGCGGGATGATCTCCAGCACGCCGGTGGCGATGCCCAGCACCAGGGCATAGCGCACCCCCAGAATAGAGAGCACGATATAGGTGAGCACCGCCATGATCGGGATGAGCATCAGGGTACCGCGAATGTAGCCCGACAGCACCTGATCGATCTGATGGCCCAGGTTGCGGATCTCGCCGCGGTACAGCTCGGGGATGAGGCGGTAGCCGCGCTCGATCACCGTGTCGCCCTCTAGCAGGAAGTAGAAGGTGACTAGCAGATAGGTGAGGAACAGCACCACGCTCTCGATCGCGGTCGCGAACAGGTGCGGCACCATCTCGGGCACGGTGCGGCCAAACTCGGAGAGCAGATCCAGCGCGGGGCGCTCGATCGGGCCAAGATCGACCGTGATGCCGCCCAGAACGACCACCTGATTCGTCGCTAGCTGCTCCTGCACCGCACGCAGGATATGTGGCAGCTGCGTCTGCAGCTCGTGAACCTGCCGCGTAAACTTGGGGCCGACCACCTGCAGCAGCACATAGACGCACACGCCAACCAGGAAGTAGAGCGCCAAAATCCAGACCGCACGGCTCACGCGCGTGCGCTGCGCTAGCCAACGGATCAGCGGGCTAAAGACATACGCGGTGATCGCCGCGCCGACAAAGGGCGAGGCCGCAGGACCTATCGATCGGAACAGCCAGATGCCAAGGACAACCAGGATCGCGCTGATGATAACTTTTCCCCATAGGGAGAGACGGATGGGGCTTGGGGCAATCGACATACTGCTACCTCTGTACTGCAAACTGCGCTCGGCATGGTATTAAACGCGGGCGTAGGCCGCATTATTGTACCGCAGGTAGTACGAAAAAAAAACGTCAGGCAGCAGTGACTCGACGAGGAGAGGACATATAGCAGGGGAGAAAACGATCGGCACCAACAAGCGACCTACCGGCGAGGCGCAGGCGGACAGGCGCAGCTGGCGGGCGCAGTGCGCCCGCTGCTACTCGTTGCTGCGGCGTAGAGGGATGTCGGCCTTCAGGTAGTCGATCGACTCGCCGCGCAGCAGGGAGACCTCGATCGACTCGGGGTCGACGCCGGTCACATACTTCGCGATCACCGCCGACAGCTCGGCCTTCATCTGCTCCATGATATCGGGGGTTAGCTTGACCCGATCGTGCACCAGCACGGTCAGCAGGCGCTCACGTGCCACATCCGAGCTACGATCTCGTTTTCCCCGAAACAGGGTGTTAAAAATGCTCACGCACGTCTCTCCTGTGTTGATGGCAGCCCTACGCAGCACCTGCATCACGTCATCGCTCGCTTCCGCGCGGCCTTCGGCTGAACATGCCAAAGAAGCGCTCGAATACGCTCCCGCCCTCGTCGATGGCCATAAAGGGCACCTGCTCGCCATTTAGGCGGCGGGCAATATCAAGAAACGAGCGGCCCGCCCGCGAGACGCGATCCATCACCGCCACCTCGCCACGGTTGGTCGAGGTGACGATCGCCTCGTCGTCGGGGACCACGCCGATCAGGTCGATGGCCAGGATCTGCAGCACATCCTCGATATTCATCATATCGCCAGCCTTCATCATGCGGGGCTTGATGCGGTTGAGGATGAGGCGCGGGTGGCCCTTCTCAAATGCCTCGACCAGGCCGATGATCCGGTCGGCGTCGCGCACCGCCGAGACCTCGGGGGTGGTGACGATCAGCACCTCGTCGGCGCCAGCGATGGCGTTGCGGAAGCCCGACTCGATACCGGCGGGGCTGTCGATCAGCACAAAGTCGAACTCGGCGCGCAGCTGGTTGGTGAGCGTGATCATGTCGCTCTGGCTCACCGCATCCTTGTCGCGGGTCTGGGCGGCAGGCAGCAGGCACAGGTCGGGGAAGCGCTTGTCCTTGATCAGGGCCTGGCGCAGGCGGGCGCGGCCCTCGACCACATCCACCAGGTCGAAGACGATGCGGTTTTCCAGGCCCATCACGATATCAAGGTTGCGCAGGCCGATATCGGCATCCACCACCGCCACCCGCGCGCCCTGCATGGCCAGCGCCGTCCCAAGGTTTGCGGTGGTGGTTGTCTTGCCAACGCCGCCTTTGCCCGATGTGACCGTGACTACACGCGCCATAGTTTCTTTCTCCGGGGGGTGGTGCTTATGGCCACGCCCAACAACAAGTCGTGCGAGAACGTTGCGCCGCGCTATTTTCGGAAGGCGTCCCAGGCCTCGACGGCGATGCCCTCGCCCTCGACATAGGCGACCTCGGGGCGGGCCTCGCTATGTGGCTCTGGCTCGCGCCCGATCAGGTCGGCGATGCGTAGCTGGGTGGGCCGCAGGTCGAGCGCGCAGATCAGGCTCGACCGGTCGCCCAGCGCGCCCGCGTGGATGGTGCCGCGGATGCGCCCCCACACGATCACATTGCCGCCGGCCACGATCTCCGCCCCAGCGTTCACATCGCCCAGGATGATGATATGGCCCTGGTGGCGCACCAGCTGCCCCGAGCGCACCGTGCGGGTGTGCAGCAGCGCGTCGCCGCGCTCCTCGGCCTCGGCCACGTGGCGCAGCAGGGGCCGCGCGGCGATGCCCGCAGATCGCGCCACGGCGCGGCTCTCGCGGGCGGTGGAGGCCAGCGACGCGGGCTTCAGCCCATGGGCCTGCATCAGCTCAAGCAGCTCGGCCAGCTGCCCATCTTCAAGGCTCCGCTCGCCCACATCCACCACAACCTGTGCGCCATTGAAAAAGCTGCTGCCCTGGGTCAGCTGTGTGCGGACTGCCTCAAGCAGTTCGGGCCAGGGCGCGGTCTCATCAAGCTGAAGGCGCAGCCCGTTGCGTCCGCCTTTGATCGCGATCAGTTGCTGCATACACCCTTGCGATTGGCGCGCCTCCTGGCGATATCGACGTTGCGCGCGCCAGCGTTTGTTGGCAACATCATACCATAACCGTCAAGCATTTTCACAGAAACTACGGCCCTAGCACTGTTTTCTGACGGGCTACGAGCCACGACAGCGCATCGGAAACTACTGCTACCGACGCCGGGACTGCGGCTGCGGCACGGCGGTGGGCGTGGGGGTGGCGGCCAGCGGTGCGCCGGGCAGCATGGGCGGCAGCGCGCCGCCCGCCACCTGGGGCTGCGCTACGCCCGCCACGGGTGTGGCCGAGGGCAGCGCGGGGGTAGCGGTGTTGGTGAGCGTGCCGGTGTTAGTGAGCGTGCCGGTGTTGGTGAGCGTGCCGGTGCCGGGCAGCTGGGGCAGCGGCGGCAGATCCTGCTGGCACACTGCGGGCAGCGGCGCGGGCGGGTTCACCTTGAAGTAGGCCTGCATGATCTGTGTCACCGCAGGCACGGTGATCGTAGCCGAGCCATCGTTCATATCGCCCGAGCCTTCGACCAGGGCCAGCACCTCGATCTGCGGGTCGTCGTAGGGTGCAAAGCCGACAAACCAGGCGTGGCTGCGCAGCGCCAGCTTGGTGCCGCCCTTGCCATCGGGCACCACAAAGGGCTGGCCGTACTCGGCGGTGCCGGTCTTGCCCGCGATCTGCAGGTTCGAGCACTCGGGGCGGGCGGCCTTGTTCGCGCCCTGCGTGACCGAGAGCCGCATGCCCTCGCGGGAGACGTTGAAGAAGGCGGCGTCGTAGCCCGCCTCGGCCTGCAGATCGCGCTTCAGCTCCGGCTCGATCTGCTTCACCAGCTCGCCATTGCTGCTCTCGATCCGGTCGACGATCTGCGGCACATATAGCTTGCCGCTGTTGGCCACCGCCGCGCCCGCCATCACCAGCTGCAGCGGCGTGACGTGCATGTAGCCCTCGCCGATCGCCATGTTGTACAGGTCGCCGGTGGTAAACTCCTCGTGCAGAGTCTCGCTCTTCCAGGCGGGGCTGGGCACCACCCCGCGCGACTCGTTGGGCAATCGCACGCCAGTCGGCTCGCCAAAGCCAAAATCCTGCAGCCCCTGCTTGAAGGTCTCGATCCCCACCGGGTTGCTGATCGTCTGCTCCTCGGGCTTGAGGTTGGTGACCTGCTCGGTGTTGCCGCCGATCGCCGACATGAAGAAGATGTTGGATGAGACCTCCAGGGCCTTGCGCACATCGATCCAGCCGTTCGGCTTCGAGTTCGAGTTGACAAAGGCATCCTTGATCTCGGGGTTGTAGCGGTTCTGCACCAGCAGCTTGCCAGGGTCGTAGATCTGGGTCTCGGGGGTGATCACGCCCTTCTTCAGCGCGATCACGGTGTCGAACTGCTTCAGCGTGGAGCCGGGCGAGTAGTCGAAGCGGGTGGCGCGGTTGTAGAGCACCGCCAGCTGCTGGGTATCGGTGATCAGCTCGGCTGGCGGTGCGAGGATGCGGGCCAGCTCGTCGGAGCGCGCGGCGTCGACGTAGATATTGTTGTCGTAGGATGGCAGGCTGACCATGGCCAGGATGCGGCCCGTCTTCACCTCGGTGACAATCGCCACGCCGCTGCGGATGGGCGGGTACTTGCGCTTGTACTCGAACACGCCGCTGAACTGCTGGCGGCGCTGGTCGGCCACCGCGATCCAGTTCTGCAAGATCTGCTCGACCTGCTTCTGGAAGGCGGTGTCGATGGTGAGCACCACGTTGTTACCGTCGCTCACTGGGTCGATCACCTTGGGGGCATCCATGGCCTGGCCCGCCGCATCGATCACCACCGAGTTCACGCCCAGCTGACCGCGCAGCTCGCTCTCGTAGCTGGCCTCGATGCCATCCTTGCCGATGCGGTCCTCATCGAGGTAGCGCGGCATCATCTCGAACGGGTCGACCTGCTTGGAGAGGATGCCGCATTTCACCGCGTGGCCGATCGAGTCGGTGAGGCCGCTCATCCAGGTGCGGGCCACATTCTGGCTCACCAGCTCGCACTCGTTGATCTGGCCCACATAGCCCAGCAGGTGCGAGAGCGAGGGGATGCTGCCCGAGAGCGGGTAGCTGCGCCGCCAGTCGCGCTCGACCACCACACCGGGCAGGCTGTTGCTGTTCTCGCGCAGCACCAGCGCCACATCGCGCGGGATGTCGCGCTTGATCACCACCGTCTGGTAGCCTGAGACGTACTGGGGGTTCACGCGGGCTGCGATCGGGCTTTCAAGCGTGATGGTGTTGCTGTACACATCGCGAATCTTCAGGGCCATGGCGCTCTTGGCCGGGGGCACATCCAGCGTCAGCCAGCTGCCTGCGCTCGCGGGGCCATCGCTAGGCCGCGCCGCCGCCACCACATCCGCCCCCAGGCCCTGCACCAAGTCATTTTTCAGCAGCGGGCTGCCATCCAGCACGCCAGATGGCGAGATGGTGAGCGTGCTGGTGATGTCGAGGATCTGGCCAAGCTTGGCGTATATCTCGTCGCGGCGCGGCTCGCCGGGGTTGCGGTCATCGTCGTCGTCGGGCGGCAGCGCCGAGGGCCGGATGGATGCGGTAAAGATCGGCATGCTCTCGGCCAGCAGAGTCTTGCCATCCGCCGCGAAGATCTCGCCGCGCTGCGGGCGCACTGGCTGGTAGTCGTTGCTCAGCGAGGCCGAGCTGTTGCGCAGCCGGTTGGTCTCGCTCAGCACAAACTGCAGCTGGTAGAGCCGCGACACCAGCGAGAGAAAGAGCAGCAGGATAGCGACTCGTAGAACCAGCAGTCTGTTCATAGCAGTCCTCCACCCACAATGCTCGGCATAGGCATGGGGAAACAGTGGCGCGCCGGGCGATCAGTAGACATCGACCGGCACCTCGCCTCGGCGGCGGCTGAGCCACGCGCGCCACAGGAGAAAGCATGGCAGCGCAGGCACCAGCATGATCGCCACCTTGGGCAGCGCTGTCACGCTCACATAGGTGTGCAGATCGACCCAGCCATCTAGGAGCATGGAGATCAGGCCATAGCTAGCGTAGTAGCCCACCGCGCCGAACAGGGTGCCCAGGATGGGCAGCAGCCAGTTGTCGCGGCTCATGCGGTACAGCGGCAGCGCGGCGGCCAGCACCGCCACCAGCAGGGCCAGCGCGTGGGTGCCCAGCAGCGTGCCCGAGCACAGGTCGAGCGCCACACCGCCGTACAGCGCCCAGCGACCCGCCCGGGGCGCGCTGGCGATCAGGGCCTGCATCACCACCAGCAGCAGCAGCAGATCGAGCGAGAAGCCCTGGGGCCGGGGCAGCAGCATGGTCTGCACCAGGGCCAGGGCCAGCAGCGCCGCCGCCAGCAGCAGCTCGCGCACAAGGCGCTCTTCTAGTCGTCGTGGCTGAGAATCACCCATGCGTAGCGCACCTGATCGGGGTTGAGGTAGGGCCGGATCTCGGCGTACTGGCGCGATCCCTCGGTCCAGACGCGCTGGACAAGGCCGATCGGGATATTGCGCGGGATGGCGGCGTTGGGCAGGTCAAGGTTCATCTGCGCGGTCAGCCCCGCCGTCACCACCTGGTCGTCGGCCTTCAGCGGGAAGAGCCGGTCGACCTCCTCCAGCTGGAGCCACGCGCCGCGCTGGAACTGGCCCTGCGCGATACCGTCGGTGACCGTGCCCTGGTGGTAGACCTTCACGCTCACCAGGCTGCTGTAGTCCGATATCAGCAGCACGCGGGCGCTGCGCGGGTAGACCTGGTCGACAATGCCCACCAGCGAGGTGGGGCTGCCGCCCTCCTGGCCGATCAGGGCCATGCCCACCGCTACTTTGTCCTCGCTGCCCCTGCTGATCAGGATGGTGTGGCGGCCCACATCGGGCGTCACCGAGACGACATCGACGCTCAGCAGCTTCCAGGGCGACTCCTGCTCGATCTTGAGCTGCTTGCGCAGCTGCTCGTTCTCCAGCTTGAGCGCCTGGTTTTGGATATGCTCATCCTGCAGCGAGCTGACCTGCTTCTCCAGATCGTCGACGCGACCGCGCAGCTGCTGGACGTCGGTGAGGCCACGGCCAACCCCGCCCATCTGGTCGCCCAGCCCCTGCAGCGCGCCGAAGGCTGGGGCCAGCGCCGACTGCGCCTGATCGCGCAGCGGGGTGAGCTTACCGGTGGCATCGAGGAAGATTAGCCCTGCGGCGCAGATCATCAGCAGCAGGATGAGGATGAACGAGCGCAGTGGCGAGGTGCGCGAGAGGCGGTTGCGGGCGGAATCACGCATAGTGGCGGCTCAGGGGCGGAGTGCGCGGCGGAAGAGCTGCCGCTGCGGCCCCGCCCCTGCCTTCAACTTGGAATGCTAGTAGCGAATCCGGCGGCGGTCTTTGGTGCCGTTCAGGATGTCGCGGTAGATCTTATTCTCGAACTCTTCGACCATCTTGCCAGCGCCGCGCGCCACGCACGAGAGCGGATCCTCGGCGATGTGCACGGGCATCTTGGTCTCGGCGGCGATGCGCCGGTCCAGGCCCTTGAGCATCGCGCCGCCGCCCGCCAGCATAATGCCGTACTCCATGATGTCGGCCACCAGCTCGGGGGGCGTCTCCTCCAGGGCGGCGCGCACCTCGGCCACGATGGTGTTGACCGGGCCAGCGATGCCCTCGCGGATCTCGACGCTGGAGATCTCGACGGCCTTGGGCAGGCCGGTGAGCATGTCGCGCCCGCGCATCACCACCTTGATCTCCTCATCCAGGGGGTAGGCGCTGCCGCAGGCGATCTTCACCTTCTCGGCCATGCGCTCGCCGATCAGCAGGTTGTACTCGCGGCGGGCGAACTGCATGATCGCCTCGTCGATCTCGTCGCCGGCGGTGCGGATGGAGTGGTTGATCACGATGCCGCCCAGCGAGATCACGGCCACCTCGGTGGTGCCGCCGCCGATGTCGACAATCAGCGAGCCCATCGGCTCATCTACCGGCAGGCCCGCGCCGATCGCTGCGGCCATCGGCTCCTCGACCACATAGGCCTCGCGGGCGTTGGCGTTCAGCGCCGCATCCTCGGCGGCCTTGCGCTCCACCTGGGTGACGCCCGAGGGCACGCCCACCACCACGCGCGGGCGCGGCGAGATAAAGCCAAACGATCGATCGTGCGCCTTGCCGATGAAATGCTTGATCATCTTCTCGACCACGTCGAAGTCGGCGATCACACCATCCTTGAGCGGGCGCACCGCAATAATATCGGCAGGAGTCTTGCCCACCATCGCCTTGGCCTCGGCCCCCACAGCCTTGACCTCTTTGGTCTTCTTATTAATAGCGACGACCGAAGGCTCGCTGATCACGATGCCCTTGCCGCGCACATGGACCAGGGTGTTGGCCGTGCCAAGATCGATGCCAAGATCGCGGCTGAAGGCACCGACAAGCGAATTAAGCGGATTTATGGCCACAGTTTCATCCTCACCTGCTGTGCTGCGCATGCGCTCTGGTGCAGGTTGATATCATCTTTTGTTCGATAGTATGAGTGCGATTATAACATACTATCTAGCCGCACACAGCTGATAGCGTGCTGAGAAAGGCGGCAGTATGCGATAGGCGGGCCACGGCGGCGCGCTACTACTGTTCGCCGTTTTCCTCGCTGGCGGCCATGCCTCACGATCATGTGCAGCCGTGGTCGCAGCATCTACCGCCCCGATCGAGCAGATTGGTAGGGCTAGCAGCATCTTGTCGGCGCACATGCGATCATTTGTAGCACTACAAGCGGTCTGCGCGGCGCACAGGCCATCAGATTTTTTCTGAGCAATAGATTTACCGAGGGAGAGCGTTTCGCAAGATGTAACATATCTTTAATGAAAAGAGGATGAGCGGGCTAAAGATCTCCAAAAATCGGTAGGCAAAATCACTTGGGACATGGTATAGTTATGCTCCACAGCAGTGCGTGGCAATTGCCAGTTGTTCGATCAATAGGCGTGCCGCACGGTGTGGCGATGCAGCCGATTGGGAAACAGGGCGAGCTGATTCCAGCGGTCGGATGTTCGCGTTTTGTTTGAAAAGGTAGACACCTGCTCGCCACAGGCTGGATCTACCGAAATTGCGACATGCTCTACACAGGAGCAAGGAGTGAGTGGCAATGCGTGCCAAGCTTTTCGTTGGTAACCTTCCGTGGAGTGTCGACAGCGTGGTGCTGGAGGACATTTTCCGTGACTACGGCGAGGTCTCGAGCGCCCGCGTGATCACCGACCGTGAGACAGGGCGATCGCGAGGGTTCGGGTTTGTCGAGATCGAGGCGGATGACATCAACACCGTCATCTCCGCCACCAATGGCCGTGAGGTCGACGGACGACCGCTACGCGTCAACGAGGCCGAGGACCACGATCGCAGCGGTGGCGGCGGCTTTGGTGGCGGCAACCGTGGCGGCGGCTACCGCGGCGGCGGGCGCGACCGCTACTAGTCTCAGCCATCTAGCGTTTCCCAAGGCCCGCGAGCACCCTTTGCTCGTGGGCCTTTTCGCTGCTCTCCTGCGCCCAAAACCACCCATATGGCCCTTGCGTGCCCGGCCCTGGGCGCTCTATACTTCCCCTGTTGTGCCGAACAACAGAAGGAGCCACTGTGATCGAAGCCATCCATCTTAGAAAGACCTTTGGAACCTTCCAGGCGGTGCGCGACCTCTCGCTGCGCGTTGGCGAAGGCGAGCTGGTGGCGCTGCTTGGGCCAAATGGCGCAGGCAAAACCACCACCGTGCGCATGCTCGCGGGCATCCTGCGCCCCACCAGCGGCAAGGCGATCATCGGCGGGTACGATGTGGCCGAAAGCCCCGAGCAGGTGCGCAACCAGGTGGGCCTGCTCACCGAGTTCCCCGGCCTCTACCTGCGCATGCGCCCGCTCGAATACCTCGCCTTCTTCGGCGAGCTGCACGGCGTGCCCCCGGCCACCTGCGCCCAGCGCAGCGAGGCCCTGCTCAAGCGCTTCGAGCTGTGGGACGCCCGCAACAAGCGGCTCGACGCCTACTCCAAGGGCATGAAGCAGAAGATGGCCCTGCTGCGCGCCATGATCCACGACCCGCCGGTGCTCTACCTCGATGAGCCGACCACCGCTATGGACCCCCACAGCGCCCGCGTGGTGCGCGACGCCATCAGCGAGCTGCGCGCCGCCAAGCGCACCGTGCTGCTCACCACCCACAACCTAGTGGAGGCCGAAGACCTGGCCGACCGCATCGTGATCATCTTCGGCGGCCAGATCATCGCCCAGGGCACCCGCGCCGAGCTGACGGTGCAGCTGCTGGGCGACCCGGTGTGGGAGCTGCAGCTGGCCGCGCCCAGCGCCAGCGCCGCCGCCCTGATCGCCGACATGGCCCCCGTGATCGAGAGCGGCCCCACCTGGCTGCGCTTCCAGACCCGCGACGGCCAGCAGATCAACCCCCAGCTCATCCGCCGCCTCACCGAGCGCGACATCCCCGTGGTCAGCCTGGCCGAGGTGCCGCGCAGCCTGGAGGACGTGTACCTGAGCATCGTGGGTGAGCGCCACGCCGAGCGCGGCGCGTGGAACATCCCAGCAGCCCAGCCCAGCGCACCAGCACAGGAGGAACCCAGCCGATGATCCCCCGCTCCATCCGCATCATCGCCGCCCGCGAGCTGCGCGACATGCTCTCGGACTGGCGGCTGCTGACGCCGATCTTTATCCTGACGCTGGTCTTCCCCACCATGGTGGTGGGCGCGTCGGGCATCCTCATCCGCGTGGTGAATGACGACAACTCGATCCGCCTGATCATCCCCTTCGCCATGCTGCTGATCGGCTTCATCCCGGCCTCGTTCTCGCTGATCACGGCGCTTGAGGCGTTTGTAGGCGAGCGCGAGCGCAACAGCCTTGAGGCGCTGCTGGCCACGCCGCTCACCGACGGCGAGCTGTATATCGGCAAGCTGATCTCGTCGCTCATCCCGCCGCTCGGCTCGGCGCTGCTGGCCATGGCGATCTTCGCGGTCGAGCTGCGCTTCCGCCAGCCCGAGTTCTTCGCCGAGGGCCTGAAGCCCGAGTATATGGCCACGGTGGTGGCGCTGCTGGTGGCCAAATCCATCCTGATGGTGGCCGGCGCGGTGATCGTCTCCAGCCACACGTCCAACATCCGCGCGGCCAATCTGCTGGCCAGCTTCATCCTGCTGCCCACGGCAGCGCTCATCCAGATCGAGGCGCTGTATGTGATCGCCCGCCAGTGGGACCAGCTGCAGCGTTTCGCGATCGTGATCTTCGTGGTGGCCGCTGTGCTCATCCGCACCGGCATGGGCGCGTTCAACCGCGAGGAGATCCTCTCGCGCGAGCACGAGCAGCTGAACCTGCGGCGGATCTGGGCCAACTTCCGCACCTACCTGCGGGCCTACCGTCCGGTGAGCGAGCCAGTGGAGAGCTACCGCGATGTGCCGTTCTCGCTCGGGCGCTTCTACCGCCACGAGCTGCCCGCCATCCTGCGCGCCAACCGGCTGCCGCTGGCCGTGGCGCTGATCGCGGCGGTAAGCGGGGTGGCGGTGGGCGCGTATATCGGGCGGAACTTCGAGTACACCTGGCTCGATGGCATGCTCAAGCAGCAGCTGGGCCTGAGCCAGAACGGCCCGCGCTTTGCGCTGGGGGTGTTCGCCAACAACTTCCGCGTGTCGCTGCTGTCGGGCCTGGTCTCCACGCTCAGCTTTGGGGTCTTCTCGTTCCTGGTGCCGTTCGTGGCCTTCGGCCAGGTGGCCGCCATCACCGCGCTGCTGGCCCAGCGCGGCGCGGAGTTCGGCGCGGCTGGCTCGCCCACCGACTTCCTGCTGGCCTACGTGCTGCCCCACGGCATCGTAGAGCTGCCCACCGCCATCCTGGGTGCGGCCATGGGCCTACGCCTGGGCGCGGCGCTGATGAAGAGCGAGCGCGGCATCTCGGTGGGCCAGAACATGCTGTGGTCGCTGGCCCAGTATGTGAAGGTCTGGGCGCTGGTGCTGGTGCCGCTCTACCTGGTGGCCGCGCTGATCGAGGGCTTCATCACCCCCCTGGTGGTCTCGCTGCTCTACTAGCTGGCCCTTCCCGCAGCAAAAGGCCGCCGCCCATATGGGTGGCGGCCTTTGCATTGGCACAGGCCTTGCTTTCTGCTCGGGCAGAGCGCCAAAGGAGGAACGCTATGCCGTACAAAACCGAGCGCGACCTGCCCGAGAGCGTGCGCGACCACCTGCCCAAGCACGCGCAGGAGATCTACCGCGCCGCCTTCAACAGCGCGTGGGATGAGTATAACCACGACGAAGAGCGCGCCCACCGCGTGGCCTGGGCAGCGGTGAAACACTCGTACGAGAAGGATGAGGCCAGCGGCGACTGGAAGGCCAAGTAGCGAAAGGACACAGCGATGCATCTGCAAGGACGAGTGGCCCTGATTACCGGCGCGGGGTCGGGCCTGGGCGCAGCGGCGGCGCGGCTGCTGGCCCAGCACGGCGCAAAGGTGGCCGCCCTTGGCCGCACCGCCGATGAGCTGGAGAAAGTGGTAGGCGCGATCACCAGCGAGGGCGGCACCGCCAAGGCCTTCGTGGCCGATGTGAGCGACGCCGAGTCGATGCGCGCCGCCGCCGACCAGGTGGCCCGCGAGTGGGGCACGATCGACATCGTGTTCGCCAACGCTGGCGTCAACGGCGTGTGGGCGCCCCTCGACGAGCTATCGCCCGAGGAGTTCGAGAAGACGATCAAGATCAACCTGACCGGCACCTTCCTGACGATCAAGTACGCCGCGCCCTACCTCAAGAAGCAGGGCGGCTCGGTGATCGTCACGGCCTCGATCAACGGCACGCGCGTGTTCAGCAACACCGGCGCGACCGCCTACTCGGCGTCGAAGGCTGGGCAGGTGGCCATCACCAAGATGCTGGCGCTGGAGCTGGCTCGCGACAAGGTTCGCGTGAATGTGATCTGCCCGGGCGCGATCAAGACCGAGATCGACCAGAACACCGAGCGCCGCGACCTCGACGAGGTGAAGGTGCCGGTGGAGTTCCCCGAGGGCAACATCCCGCTCACCCACGGCCAGCCTGGCACATCCGAGCAGGTGGCCGAGCTGGTGCTGTTCTTGGCATCCGATGCCTCTTCGCACATCTCGGGCACCGAGCTGTGGATCGACGGCACCCAGTCGCTGCTGGTCGGCTAGCACGGGGCGTACAAAAAACACGGCGCATGATTGTTAGATCATGCGCCGTGTTTTTTGTACAGATTAGTCGCTCTTTGCTCGATGAACCATCTCTTTCCGCATTAAACTCTCCTCTTTCTTGCTAAACCCCAATCTTTCCGTATTAAACTCTCTTTTTACTTACAAAACCTCCCATATCCCCCATAAACTCCCTCTTTTCGCTGATAGATCTTTGAGATACAATACCGATAAGCACGTATTCTTCTCTGAGCTCAGGACGGTCATATCCCCTAAACGTCCTTATAACACTTAAATTCATATATACAGATCTATCCGTTTCTATATCGGCAATGAACGCTTGCCCAGCGAACCTATTGCACTGCCGCCACGCCGGTCACAAGCGCATCATCGCCCCAACAACAGGAGCATGTATGGCCAACCACACCACAAGGAGCCTGCTTGCCACCCTTTGTATCGGGATGCTTGTGGCAGCCCCAAGCACCACCGCCCGCGCATCTAGCCCTAGCCCGATCGAGCAGGTGAAGAACATTCGTATCGCCGCGCCCAGCAACTTCGCCCCCACAAGTCCATTTTTCGTCGGCGCTGGGGTGGCCTACTTCGTCGGCAGCGACGCCATCCACGGCAGCGAGCTGTGGAAGACCGATGGCACTGCGGCGGGCACCGCCCTGGTCAAAGACATCTACCCCGGGCCTTCGACCGGCATCTACGACACCCAGTCGTTCGCGATGGTGGGCAGCACGCTCTACTTTGCCGCCAGCAATGGCGATAGTGCCCCCGAGCTATGGAAGAGCGACGGCAGCGAGGCGGGCACCACCCTGGTCAAAGATATCGAGCCGGGCGGGGTAGGATCGTACCCCAGCCAGCTGGTTGCCAGTGGCGACAAGCTGTTCTTCGCGGCCTACACCACGGCGGAAGGCAACGAGCTGTGGCAGAGCGACGGCAGCGAGGCGGGCACCACCCTGGTCAAAGACATCGCCAGCGGTAGTACGAGCAGCAGCCCCGCTGCGCTCGTGGCGATTGGGCCAACCGTCTATTTCAGCGCATGGACAAGCACCTGGGGGCGCGAGCTGTGGCGGAGCGACGGCAGCACTGACGGCACCTACATGATTGCTGACATCGCCGACCAAGGCCGCAGCCATAGCATTAAGGAAATTGTGGCGATCGGCAACACCCTGTATTTCGCCGCAAATGGGTTCCTTGGCGAGGAGCCATGGCGAAGCGACGGCACCAAAACGGGCACATCCATGATCACTGACATCGCCCAGGCACCCAGAGAGCCTCCTAATATACCCAATCTCAACCTCGGCTCTTACCCACACGATTTTATCGCCATCGGCAGCACGATCTACTTCCTCGCAAGCGGTTATTCCTCTCCATCTTCTCTTATGGCAAGTGATGGTACGAGCTTAGGCACCATCTCGGTCAAGAATGTATCCTCATCGAACGCCTACCTCACCTCACATAGGATCGCAGGCGTCGACGGCCTGCTCTACCTCAGCAACGCCAATACCAGCAGCGGTGACGAGCTATGGAAGAGCGACGGCACGAGCAATGGTATTATCTTGGTCAAAGATATCGTGGCCGGGGCAGGCAGCTCCTCGCCCATCAACCTCACCGAGGTCGACGGCACGCTCTACTTCAGCACCACCGATACCAGCAGCGGCAAACAGCTGTGGAAGAGCGACGGCAGCGAGGCGGGCACCACCTTGGTCAAGGCTATCGTAGCCGGGCCAAGCAGCAAACTCGACAACTTTGCCGTGCTGAACGGCGGCCTGATCTTCCGCGCCTTCGACAGCGAGGGCAGCCACATCTGGACGAGCGATGGCACCGCAGCTGGCACCACGCGGCTGGATGTGGTGGCTGGCGACGAGAACAGCTCGTGGCCCAGCAGCGGGCAGAGCCTGGGTAGCAAGGCGATCTTCTGGGCCAACGACGGGGTGCACGGCGATGATCTATGGGTGAGCGACGGCACCACCGAGGGCACGGCGCTGCTCAGCGATATGGACCCCGACAGCACCAGCAGAACCCTAGCCCAGGCAGGCGGCACGCTCTACTACATGAGGGATAGCGGCGAGCTGTGGAGGACCGACGGCACCGAAGCAGGCACCGCACATATCTACACCTTCCCGAGCAGCAGCGTGATCATGGCCTGGGCCGAATACCAGGGCCAGCTCTTCTTTGTGCCCACCAGCAGCGAACTGTGGAAGAGCGATGGCACGCAGGCGGGCACGCAGCGTGTGAAGAGCATGGATGGCAAGTTTGCCTACCCGAGATGTCTGGCGGTAGCGGGCGACAGGCTCTACTTTGTCATCAGCAATAGATATAGCAACCCCGAGCTATGGAAGAGCGACGGCACCGGTGTGGGCACGGTGATGGTCAAAAATCTCGACGGCGACAGCTTCCGTACAGGCTGCAACTATCTGGCGACGCTGGGCAGCACCCCGATCCTTATGACCACGAAATGGGTGGATGAGCGCACATCCACCCTGGGCATCTGGAAAAGCAACGGCAGCGAGGCAGGCACCAACCAGATCATCATCACCACGATCACAGCGGAGCACCCGCCTACGACCGCACTGGACTTCTCGCCGCAGGCGGTCGCCGTGGGCGACTGGCTGTTCTTCACCCTGAGCACATCTGCTGGCGCGGAGCTGTGGAAGACCGATGGTACGGCAGCCGGGACGAGTATGGTGAAAGACATCCTGCCCGGCAGAGCCAGCGCACACGTACGAAGCCTAACCGCACTGGGCAACAAGCTGCTGTTCGTGGCCAACGGCGGCAGTGGCGCGGAGATGTGGGTGAGCGACGGCAGCGAGGCGGGCACGCAGCAGGTGAAAGACATCAACACCGGGGCCAGCGGGTCGGCCCCCGAGGATCTCACGCCGGTGGGCGGCCTCGTGCTGTTCTCGGCCTACACCCCGGCCAGCGGGCGCGAGCTGTGGGTGAGCGATGGTACCAGCATGGGAACCCTGCAGGTGCCGGATCTCGCGCCGGGGGCCGCATCGGCCAGCCCGCAGCAGATCATGCTGCTGGGCGACACCGCGCTGCTGGCCGCCCAGGATGGCGACAGCGGCATGGAGCTGTGGAGGCTCGCGCAGGTACCCGATCTGATCCAGCGCCTACTCAGCCACCTCTATCTACCGATGAGCGCACGGTAGCGCGGGCATGAGAAAACCTGCCGCAGCATGGGTGCCATGCCACGGCAGGTTTTCGCGCACCCAGCCAGCCTAGGCGCCCAGCCCTTCGCCACGAGGCTGGGCATTGCGCATGCGTATGCAGGAAAAATCGAGCGACGAGGCCGCCACCGCATCGCACAGCGGCCAGAGCGAGGGCGTCACCCGCAGCTCCACGCCGTGGCCCAGCAGCTCGGCCAGCGCATCATCGATACGGCGCACCGCCAGCGGCACGGCGGGCAGGGCCGACACATAGTAGCCCGCCACCTCATCGCGCAGCGCAAAGCCCTCCGGCGGCATGGTGTAGCAGTACAGCGTGGCGCTGGCCGCCCTGGCCAGCCAGGCCGCCTCGATCGCCACCACCGCCCGCGCCGCCGTCGGCCCGATCAGGCGGGCGCGATCCTCGGGGGTGGCGGCGGGGCCAGCGCGAAAGCACACGCGTGGGCAATCGCGCGGCAGCAGGTAGTGTGCCACGTGGGCCGCGTCGATCGCCCACACCAGCGGCACGCCGCCATCGGCCATGCGCGGCTCGAAGCGGGCGATCGCCGGATCATCGCTGATGTGGAAGAGCGCTCCCATTGGCCTAGCGCTGCGCCAAGATGCGGGTCAGCTGCTCCAGGTGCACCAGATCGTGGCCGACCACCTGGATGGCCGCATCGGTCAGGCTGAACGGCCCGCGCTCGGGGTGGATGCCCTGGCGCTCCCACTGCTGCGCATCGAGGCCCTGGAAGAACGCGATAAACCGCAGGCGCGAGGCCCGCAGCTCATCGTAGGCCTGGTCGATATCCTGCTCGTTGTAGCGCCGCTCGATCGCCAGCGCCTCGTGATCGTAGGCGGGCAGCTGGGGGTTGTCCTGCTGCACGATCAGCTGGGCGCGCGCCTGGAAGAAGCCATCAAAGTCGCGCAGGTGGCAGATCACCTCGGTGGGCGTCCAGCCCTTGGGGCCGTCGCTCAGGTCGCGCAGGCTGTGGGCGTGCTCGGGGGTAAGGCCGACAAGGACATTGGCAAGCGTGTCGAGCGTGCGCTGCATCTGGGCGATCAGGCTGCGGTGGACATCGGCAAGAGTGGTCATAGCAGGGCCTCGCAGTTTGTGGGGGAGAATACAGAAAACACAACCGCAGGCGACGCCATTGTCGCCGCACGGTTGTGTTCTCGGTGTGCGCCTAGTGTACCACATCTGCTGGTAGACCGTGCAGCCATAGCGCTTGCATTCTGTCCAATCTTCCCGCGTGGGCGTATCGTTTTCTTAACCCGAGCGGTATCCGTATGCACAACAAAAAATCGCCTGAATCTGCTTCTGCGGTTTCTAGCGGTTGCAGACGGGCCAGAGCTGATCAGTCTTCTTTGTGCATTTCATCCACATGGCACCATCTATCTTTATTTCATGTTAAGAAATGACTAAACGAGGTATTCCTAAGTAAGTTACTCAATTTAGTTAAATTATACAAGGTATCCAAAAATATTCGCCTTACGATCAAAACAGGCTCTTCCTTGATTGACATGCCATATCCGCTCGTGTATAGTTCCCTTTAACCAAAAGCGCAATGTTGCCCACCGCATCCTCATTGTCCGAGGATGGCTTGGTGGGCTTTTTTATACTTCAACTCAGCTCAACCGCCATTAAATTTGTGCCAGGCAGCCATGCAGAGGTCCCGCGAGTGCGGAATCTCTCGCTTGCTATACCGCGAAATTGTCCGCTGTCAATTTGCGGGTGCCGTACAGTGCCGTCCGGCCCGCCCTGAACGCTTTAGGGAGTGTCGCTATGAGTGGAAATGAGCTTCAGCCGCGCGGCCTGTACGATCCGCAGTTCGAGCGCGACGCATGTGGTATCGGGTTCGTCGCACGCCTGTCAGCCGCACCAAGCCACGAGATCGTGCAGATGGCGCTGACCGCCGTCGGCAACATGGCGCACCGCGGCGGCGTGGACGCCGATGGCAAGACGGGCGACGGCGCTGGTATCCTCACCCAGATCCCGCGCAAGCTCTTCGCGCGCGAGCTGGCGCGCCTCGGCATCAGCTACCCGATCGAGGATCTGGCTGTCGGCATGCTGTTCATGCCGCAGGACGACGTACGACGCGCCCAGGCCACCCAGATCATCAAGCAGGCCCTGGCGGAGTACGACCTAGAGCTGCTGGGCATCCGCGAGGTACCGGTCAACTCCGATGCGCTCGGCGAGCGCGCCCGCAAGCTCCAGCCGGTGATGCAGCAGGCCCTGATCGGGCGGCGCACCGTGGCTGGCTCGCCGCTGCCCTCGATCGCCCCCGAGGTCTACGAGCGCGCGCTCTACCTCACGCGGCGCACCGCCGAGGCGCTGGCCCGCCAGCAGGGCCTCGATGACTTCTACATCCCCTCGCTTTCCTGTCGCACCATCATCTATAAGGGCATGCTGATCTCGCCACTGCTGCCCGAGTTCTTCCTCGACCTAGCCGACCCCGACTACGAGACCGCCCTGGCCCTCTACCACCAGCGCTACTCCACCAACACCTTCCCGGCCTGGAGCATCGCCCAGCCCTTCCACATGGTCTCGCACAACGGCGAGATCAACACGCTGCACGGCAACATCACCTGGATGCGCGCCCGCGCGTCGGAGTGGCGGCGCGGCGACGGCCCGTGGGTCAACGGCGAGCGCCGCCCCACCACCGAGAACATGAAGAGCGCGGCCCTCGCCGGTGGCCCGCCCCTAGCATCCTACGTCGCGCGGCTCGGCCCAGTGCTCAACCTGAAGGCCAGCGACTCGGCCATGCTCGACAACACGCTGGAGCTGCTGGTGATGGGCGGGCGCGACATCCGCCATGCCCTGACCATGCTGGTGCCCGAGGCTTGGGAGCGCGTGCACGACATGGACCCCGAGTGGCGCGCGTTCTACCAGTACCACTCGGGCCTGATGGAGCCATGGGACGGCCCCGCCGCCCTGTGCTTCTCGGATGGCGAGGTGGTGGGCCTAGCGCTTGACCGCAACGGCCTGCGCCCGGCGCGCTACCTCGTGACCGATGATGGCCTAGTGGTGGTCGGCTCCGAGGTAGGCGTGGTGCCAGTGGATGAGGCCAGCATCATCAGGAAGGGCAAGGTCGGCCCTGGCCAGATGATCGCCGCCGACCTGCGCACCGGCAAGTTCGAGACCAACGCCGAGATCAAGACCCGCCTAGCCCGCCAGCAGCCCTACGCCAAGTGGCTGGCCAACCAGTCGCAGGTGCTCGCGCCCGCAGGCGCGCCGATTGTCAGCTACGACGAGGAGCTAGAGACCTCGTCCTCCAAGGGCGCGAAGTCGCCGCTGCTGGGCGAGCTGCAGCACGCCTTCGGCTACACATCCGAGGAGCTGGCCGTGGTGCTGCGCCCGATGGCGCGCGATGGCCAGGAGCCGATCGGCTCGATGGGCGACGACACGCCGCCCGCCGTCTTCTCGGATCGCAACCGCCTGCTGTACTTCTACTTCAAGCAGCGCTTCGCCGAGGTGACCAACCCGCCGATCGACCCGCTGCGCGAAGATCTGGTTATGTCGCTCTCGTGCGCGCTGGGCCGCCGTGGCAACCTGCTGGAGGAGACGCCCGACCACGCCCACCTGCTGCATCTGCACAGCCCCATCCTCACCGACGAGCATCTGGCGATGATCCGCGCCCACCAGGACCCGGTGTTCGCCTCGATCACGCTGCAGGCTACCTTCCCCGCCGCCGAGGGCGCGGACGCGATGCAGGCCGCGATCGACCGCCTGTGCATCGAGTCCGAGGCTGCCGTAGCCGCCAACAAGGCCATCCTGATCATCAGCGACCGCACGGTGAACGAGGAGAACGCCCCCATTCCGGCGCTGCTGGCCTTCGGCGCGGTGCACCAGCACCTCATCCGCCTGGGCCTGCGCACCAGCGTCAGCCTGATCGTCGAGAGCGGCGAGCCGCGCGAGGTGCACCACCTGGCCACCCTGGTGGGCCTGGGTGCCGAGGCAGTGAACCCCTACGTGGCTATGGCTACGGTGCGGGCGCTGGCCGTCGAGCGCGAGGAGGTGAAGGGCAAGGCCCGCGAGGAGGCCAAGGAGGCCCGCCCCGCCAAGGAGCTAGCCGACGAGGCCGAGTCGAACTTTATCCACGCCCTTGAGAAGGGTCTGCTGAAGGTGATGTCGAAGATGGGCATCGCCACCGTGGACAGCTACTGCGGCGCGCAGGTGTTCGAGACCCTAGGCCTAGCCCAGGAGATCCTGGACCGCTGCTTCCGCGACGTGCCCGGTCGGCTCGGCGGCATCTCGTTCCGCAACATCGGCGCGAGCGTGCTGGCCCGCCACGACGAGGCCTTCGCCAACCGGCTGCCGCACGTGGCCGCGCGCACCCAGCTGACCCACCCCGGCTTCTACAAGTTCAAGAAGGATGGCGAGTACCACGCCTTCTCGCCCGCCGTGGTGCACGCGCTGCAGAAGGCCGCCACCAGCGGCGAGTACGCCGACTACAAGGCCTACTCCAACCTGGTGCACTCGCGCCAGCCGATGGAGCTGCGCGACCTGCTCGACTTCACCAGCGAGGCGCTGAGCCGGGGCATCGCGGTGGATGAGGTAGAGCCAATCGAGGCGATCATGCGGCGCTTCAGCACGGCGGCTATGTCGCTCGGCTCGACCAGCCACGAGGCGCACGGCAACCTCGCGATCGCCATGAACCGCATCGGCGCAATGTCGAACAGCGGCGAGGGCGGCGAAGACCCCGACCGCTTCGGCACCGAGGCCGACAGCGGGGTGAAGCAGGTGGCCTCGGGCCGCTTCGGCGTGACGCCCGCCTACCTCTCGCACGCCAAGGAGCTGCAGATCAAGATGGCCCAGGGCTCGAAGCCCGGCGAGGGCGGCCAGCTGCCCGGCCACAAGGTCACCGAGGAGATCGCCCGCTACCGCCACACCACGCCGGGCATCCAGCTGATCTCGCCGCCGCCGCACCACGACATCTACAGCATCGAGGATCTGGCCCAGCTGATCTACGACCTCAAGCAGGTCAACCCCAACGCGGCCATCTCGGTGAAGCTGGTGGCCGAGGCAGGTGTGGGCACCGTGGCCGCAGGCGTGGCCAAGGGCGGCGCGGATGTGGTGCTGGTCTCCGGCAACTCGGGCGGCACCGGCGCTTCGCCGCTGTCCTCGATCAAGAACGCTGGCGTGAACATGGAGCTTGGCCTGGCCGAGGCCCACCAGACCCTGGTGATCAACGGGCTGCGCGGGCGCGTGCGGCTGCGCGCCGACGCGGGCCTGAAGACCGGGCGCGACGTGGTGCTGGCCGCCATCCTCGGTGCCGACGAGTTCTCGTTTGGCACAGCGGCGCTGATCGCCGAGGGCTGCATTATGGCCCGCGCCTGCCACAACAACACCTGCCCGGTGGGCATCGCCACCCAGCGCCCCGAGCTGCGGGCCAAGTTCCCCGGAACCCCGCGCATGGTGGTCAACTTCTTCGCCAACATCGCCGAGGAGATCCGCGAGATCCTGGCAGCGCTGGGCGCGCGCAGCCTCACCGAGGTGATCGGGCGCACCGAGCTGCTGGCCCAGATCCCGCGCAGCTTCGCCGACTCCGACCGGCTGAACCTCTCGCCGCTGCTGGCGCAGGTTCACCAGCCCGGCCAGCCCATCCACAACACCGAGCCGTGCAACGGCCTAGTCTCCACATCGACCCTGAACGAGCAGCTGGTGGCCGATACCTTCGACGCGCTGGAGCACAGCACGCCGGTGGACGTGAGCTACGCGATCACCAACGTGGACCGCAGCTTTGGCGCGACGCTCTCGGGCGCGATCGGCGCGCGCTACGGCGACGCGGGTCTGCCCGACAGCACCATCACCATCCGCATCACCGGCAGCGCTGGCCAGAGCTTCGGCGTCTTCAACGCCGCCGGGGTGCGGATGATCCTTGAGGGCGAGGCCAACGACTACGTGGGCAAGGGCATGGGCGGGGGCACCATCGTGGTGCGCCCATCGCGCGCGGCCCGCTACGCCGCGCACGAGAACACCATCATCGGCAACACCGTGCTGTACGGCGCGACCGGCGGCGAGCTGTTCGCGGCAGGCCAGGCCGGCGAGCGCTTCGGGGTGCGCAACTCGGGCGCGGTGGCGGTGGTCGAGGGCATCGGCGACCACGGCTGCGAGTATATGACCGGCGGCGTGGTGCTGGTGCTCGGCTCCACAGGCCGCAACTTCGGCGCGGGTATGTCGGGCGGCATCGCCTACATCTACGACGAGGCTGGCGATTTCGAGACCCGCTGCAACACCGACATGGTCGAGCGCATGCGGCTCACCCCCCAGGATGAGGAGAACGTGCGGGCGCTGCTGGCGCGGCACCGATCGCTCACCGGCAGCGTCCGCGCGGCGCAGCTGCTCTCGGGCTGGGCCGATGTGCGCGGCAGCTTCTGGGCGGTGCGCCCCCGTGGGATGGAGGTGGTGACGCTGCCGCCGACCCTCATCCGCATCCGCGAGAAGGCGCTGGTCTAACTTTTACGCAAAAAGGCGCGGGTGGCATCATTGCCACCCGCGCCTTTTTTATGTCGCCCTGCGGCGCTACTTGCCCTGTGTGGCCCGCTTGCGGCCCTTGCCCAGGGCCAGCCCCACTAGAAACAGGCCGATCGTGCCCAGCGCGCCGAGGCTGGGCTTGCCTGCCACCGGCACCGCGCGCGGCGCTGGCTCCGCCGCCGGGTGCTGGCTCGTCTCGCCGGTGCGCGGCATACCCTGCTTCTCGCGCGAGGCCTCGCTCACCGAGACCGCATTCGAGGCAGGCTCGATCTTCGCGCCAAACGTGCGCGCGTAGACCTGCGTGAACTCCGCCCCAAAGAACAAGATCTGTGCCGAGTAGAACACCCACAGCAGCAGCACGATCAGCGACCCCACCGTGCCGTAGGCGTTGCTCTGGTTGGAGAGGTAGATGTTGAGCACGACCTGGCCGATCATAAACAGCAGGGCCGTGACCGCCGCGCCAACGCCGACATCGCGCCACGCCACCTTCGCATCCGGGATCACCTTGAAGATCAGGGCGAAGATACCCGTCACCACCACAAAGGTGACGATCATGCTCACTGCAGGCCAGATAAAGTCAGCCCCTGGCAGCAGGTCGTGGAAGTAGCCCACGACGATTGAGAGCGCGGTGGAGATCACCAGCGACACCAGCAGCAGGAAGGCGCTGCCCAGCACCATGGTGAACGAGAAAAAACGCTGCTTGAGCGTCTCCATCAGCCCCTGGCCCGGCTTGGGCTGCACTTCCCAGATGGTGTTAAGCGCATCCTGAAGCTGCCCGAAGAAGCCGCTTGCGCCAAACAGCAGCGTGACGATGCCGATCACCGCCGCGATGCCCGTGCTGCCCGAGCGGTCGGCGCTGTCGAGCAGCTGGCCGAGGGCCTCGCCGCCGCCCGGGATCACCGTGCCCAGCTGATCGCGGATCTGCTCGTTGGCACTGGCGTAGAAGAAGCTCACCAGCGTCATCGTGATCAGGAGCAGCGGCGCGATCGAGAACACCGTGAAGTAGGCCAGCGCGGCGGCGAGACGCGGTACCTTGTCCTCATTCCACTCGGCAAAGGCATCCTTGAAGACGCCAAACAGTCGTTTCACATCCATAGCTTATGTCACCCTTCCTATGGTGTGCGAGGCCATATAGCACCCCACCTACGCGCACCGCACTTATGCGCCCACCTCATAGGAGCGCCCGCTGTGCTGCGACTCGGCGTAGCGCTGGAAGTTCCGCAGGTCTTCTTCCAACTTCTGCTCGGGGTTGTCGAACAGGTGCGCCGCAGCATCGCCCAGCTTGCCAAACGGCGGCACATACAGCAGCGTCACCGTGATCTCGGTGCTGCCATCGCTATTCTCGTGGAAGATCACCTGCCCGCTCGTCTTGATATCGCCGCCATCCAAGCTGTTCCACGCCACCCGTTCGTTCTCATCCAGCCGGGTGGTGCGAGCATCCCAGCTCAGCTGCGTGCCGAGCGGCCCGCGCATCACCCAGTGGCTCAGGCCATCGCCCGTTTTGATCACCCGCTCGATGTTCTGCATGAAATGGGGAAACGTCTCAAAGTTTGCCCAGATCTGGTAGACCGTCTCAATCGGTGCGTTGATCGTCAGTGATCGCGTCACTTGATCTGCCATAGCGACCTCCTTTGTGCGTTACCACGTTCTAGGGCTGGCAAGGCAAGATCTGTGCCGCATCGCAAACAAAAAGCAGACCGCACATGGACTGTGCGGCCTGCCTGAGCCGAGAATATCGCCTCGACTGCTACCCTCGGGCACGCTCGACGCGCCCAAAGTGCACGTCGAGATCATGCTTTGAGATAACCCCTTGGCGCATCAAGATCTGGCCAATAGGGACTGGCGCGCCCTGCTCCTGCGAGGAGAGCTGATCTTCCAGCGCGGCGGCCAGCTGCACAGGGCGCAGCTTGTTCTGAGCGATCAGGATCTCGCCAAATCGCAGCGCCTCTTTATAAAACGGGTCGAGCAGGCGGTCGACGGCCTGCACTGTGAGGATGGTGGCTAGGATGGTGGGGGAAATCAGCTGCTCGCGGAGCAGCAGCGTGCCAAAAAACGTAGCGTGCCCAGCATAGCGCTCGCGCCGCTGGGTCGCCAGCGACATCACCAGCTGGCGCGGTGAGATGTAGCCCAGCGTGACGAGGTACGTACCAATTGGCTGGGCATAGCCATTGAGCAACGGCAGCAGCGGCTGGCCCTGGTTCGGTGGCGGCGAGGCACGATACACCGTGTGCAGCAGCCGAATGACCTCGGTGGCATCCTGACTAGGGATCTGGTAACCCATGGCGGCAACTCCATGCGTCTCATTCGCACACGCATTCAACATGGAATGGGGCGAAGGTAGATTATTTCAGACAAGGAACATTTATGATACCGAACTATGTTGCAATTAGTTACGAGAGGTCTGGCACACCACGTGCTATGGAGAATGTCAGCGTATGCTTTCCTTCAGCTACTACCGTGCATTGTAGCCTACAAAAGGAGCAGAGATCATGGCATCACATACTCGTATTCTCGACAATTTGCAACAAGTTGGCACCAAACGGATTAATGTTGGCATGTCCGAGCGCAAGCTTTCGGCGCTTGCCGGTGGGCTAGTAGCAATCTACGGCCTAACCCGGCGCAATCCTGCTGGTCTTGTGCTCGCACTGCTAGGCGGCGCGGTGGCCTACCGTGGCCTCAGCGGCAGCTGCGCGGTCTACTCGGCGCTGGGCATCGACACCACCGACGAGGGCGGCCAGAAGCCACGCGTGCCGGTGCGCGAGCAGATCACCATCAACCTGCCCCCCGAGGAGATCTACCAGTTCTGGCGCAACTTCGAGAATCTGCCCAAGTTTATGCGCCACCTTGAGTCGGTGAAGGTCAGCGGCGAGCGACACTCGCACTGGGCCGCCAAGGCCCCCGGCGGCACAACAGCCCAATGGGATGCCGAGATCATCGACGATGTGGAGAACGAGTGCATCTCCTGGCGCTCGCTACCCGGCGCACAGGTGGAAAATAGCGGCGAGGTGCGATTCCGGCCCGCCCCCGAAGGCCGCGGCACCGAGCTAGAGGTGCGCATGTCCTACCAGCCGCCCGCTGGCCCAGCTGGCGTGCTGCTGGCCAAGCTGTCTGGCGAGGAGCCAAGCATGCAGATCCACAGCGATCTGAAGCGGCTGAAGAGCCTGCTGGAGACTGGCGAGATCCCAACCGTGGAAGGCCAGCCATCCGGCCGGGCACACGGCGAGGCACACGGCAGCACCGCCAGCGCCGATGTGGCGGCAAAACCCAACCAGCTTGGCCCACGCAACACCGTCACCAAGGCGCTTGAGGACACCTTCCCCGCCAGCGATCCGCTCGCGGTCACCCAGACCCCCAGCGAGCAGCAGGGCATCGACGCGAATGAGCGCGAGATAGGCCTTGGCAAGAAGATCTACTAGGTGCGCCTCTCGCCAGAAACGCGAGCAGCCGTAGCAAAGGAGCAAAGGATGAAAGCGCTGGTCTGGAACGGAGCCAAGAATGTGGCGGTTGAGCAGGTACCCGACCCGGCCCTGCTCAACCGGCGCGACGCAATCATCAAGATCACATCGACCGCGATCTGCGGCTCGGATCTGCATATCTACGATGGCTACATCCCCGGCATGCAGAAGGGTGATATTTTGGGCCACGAGTTCATGGGCGAGGTGGTGGATGTGGCCCCGGGCGTCACCAACCTGCGCCCCGGCGACCGCGTGGTGGTGCCGTTCACCATCTCGTGCGGCAGCTGCTTCTTCTGCAGCCACGACCTCTGGTCGCTCTGCGACAACAGCAACCCCAACGCGCCTGCCGCCGAGGCACTGTGGGGGCACTCTCCCGCCGGGCTGTTTGGCTACTCGCACCTGCTGGGCGGCTACGCGGGCGGCCAGGCCGAGTACGCCCGCGTGCCCTTTGCAGATGTCGGCCCGTTCAAGATCCCCGAGGGCTTCAGCGACGAGCAGGTGCTGTTCCTGACCGACATCTTCCCCACCGGCTACATGGCCGCCGAGAACTGCGATATCAAGCCGGGCGACACCGTGGCCATATGGGGCTGCGGGCCAGTCGGGCAGTTCGCCATCCGCAGCGCCTTCCTGCTCGGGGCCGAGCGCGTGATCGCGATCGACCGCTTCCCCGAGCGCCTAGAGCTGGCGCGGCAGGCCGGGGCCGAGATCATCAACTACGAGGAGTCGCGCCAGGTGCTGGAGGTGCTGAAGGAGCTGACTGGCGGGCGTGGGCCGGACTCGTGCATCGACGCGGTGGGCATGGAGGCCCACGGGTTTGGGCCGCAGTTCTGGTATGACCGCACCAAGCAGGCCGTGCGCGCCGAGACCGAGCGCCCGCTGGTGCTGCGCGAGGCCATCCAGGCCTGCCGCAAGGGCGGCACGGTATCGGTCCCCGGCGTCTACGGCGGCCTGGGCGACAAGATCCCGCTGGGCGCATTTGTCAACAAGGCCCTGACCCTGCGCTCCGGCCAGACCCATGTGCAGCGCTACCTGCGCCCCCTGCTCGACCTGATCGAGCAAGGCAAGATCGACCCTTCCTTTATTGTGACCCACCAGGTGCCGCTTGAGCAGGCCCCCGAGGCATACGAGCTGTTTAAGAAAAAGCAGGATGGCTGCATCAAAGTTGTGCTGAAGCCCGGCATGGCGGCCTAGCGAATCAGCGCACCCCAAAGCGGAGAGCGCATATAAGGAGGCAAGCATGAACCAGCAGACACAGCGCGCACTTGTGCTGGCCGGGCTGGGCGCAGGCGTGGCCCTGGCCCTGCGGCGCTCGCAGCAGCGCTACGAGCTTGAGGGCAAGGTAGCGCTGATCACGGGCGGCTCGCGCGGGCTGGGGCTGGTGCTGGCGCGCCAGCTGGTGTCCCAGGGCGCACGTGTGGCCATCGTGGCGCGCGACGGGGTGGAGCTGGCCCAGGCCGAGGCCGACCTGCGCGCGCGCGGCGGCGATGTGCTGGCCTTCCCCTGCGATGTGCGCAGCCACGAGGCCGCCACGCTCGGCGTGCAGCGCGTCGTGGCCCACTTTGGGCGGCTCGATATCCTGATCAACAACGCGGGCGTGATCGGCGTGGGGCCGCTTGAGCATCTCACGCTCGAAGATTTTGACACCGCCATCCAGACCCACATCTACGGCCCGCTGCATATGATGCTGGCCGCCATCCCGCATATGCGCCAGCAGGGCCAGGGGCGCATCGCCAACATCGCATCGGTCGGCGGGCGAGTGGCGGTTCCGCATCTCATCCCCTACACGGCCAGCAAGTTTGGCCTGGTGGGCCTCTCCGACGGCATGCGCGCCGAGCTTGCGAAGGATAACATCAAGGTCTCGACCATCTGCCCCGGCCTTATGCGCGCTGGCTCGCACGTGAACGCGCAGGTGAAGGGCAACCACCAGGCCGAGTACGCGTGGTTCTCGGTGATCGATGCGCTGCCCTTCACCTCGGTGGCGGTCGAGCACGCGGCCGCCCAGATCATCCGAGCGGTGCGCCACGGCTCGCCGCACCTCACCATCTCGCCCCAGGCCAAGCTGCTTGGCGCACTGGGCGGAGTCGCCCCCAACCTTCTGGCCCAGGCTATGAACATCGTTGGGCAGGCGCTCCCAGGGTACGCGGGCCCCGAGGGCGATGTGCAGAAGACCGGCCGCGAGAGCGAATCGCCGATCGCACCATCGGTGCTCACATCGCTTAACGACCGGGCTGCAGAGCGCAATAATCAGCATGGTAAGCTGAGCCTTGGCAATTCCGCAGAAGCCTGAAACCTTTCGGCCGATGCATCGTAGAGTATGGTGCATATCCACCAGAGCACATAGAGTCAGGTCGAAGCAATCATCATGCCCTATGAGGAAAAGAGAAAAGGATCCGGCGTAAGGCGGATAAATAGCGCAAAAGATATGCTATAATCGCCAAGCGTTAGAAACCTTCTCTTAGCACCAGGCTTTCCGCGTAGTTTACTTGCATTTTTCGCTGGTCTCAGCCACAGTAGACCGCAGCTTTGCTGTGCCTATCGTGTGCTGGTGACCATATGTGTGCCTTTTGTCTTACTAGTATGGAGATGTGACATGTTCGCACTCTGGAAGCGCCAGATCCTGAGCGCCACCGTCGTGGTCGCCACTGGCCTTGCCATCCTGCCTACGGCTCCGGCCCAGGCACAGACCGCACAGCGCTGCTTCAGCGAGACCGGCTTCTGCATCGAGGGCCGCATCCGCGAGTTCTGGGAGCAGAACGGTGGGCTGCCCGTGTTTGGCCTCCCAATCGGCCCGCAGCAGGCCGAGACGATCGAGGGTAAGTCGCTGCAGGTGCAGCGCTTCGAGCGCAACCGGCTGGAGCTGCACCCCGAGAACGGACGCCCCTACGATGTGCTGCTCGGTCGCCTGGGCGCAGATCGCCTGGCCCAGCAGGGCCGCGACTGGCAGGCCGAGTTCGCCAAGTCGAGCGCGGCCCCCGGCTGCCGCTTCTTCGCCGAGACCGGACACAACGTGTGCGGCGAGATCCTGACGGCCTGGCGCGCCAGCGGCCTTGAGATGGATGGCAAGGGTGGCAAGACCGAGGCCGAGAACCTCGCGCTGTTCGGGCTGCCCCTGAGCGACCTGCACACCGAGACCATGGCCGACGGCCAGCAGCGCCAGGTGCAGTGGTTCGAGCGCGGTCGCTTCGAGCTGCACCCCGAGAACGCGGCCCCCTACAACGTGCAGCTCGGCCTGCTCGGCAACGAGATCCGCGATGGCGGCAGCGCGGCTGCGCAGCCGACCGCGCCGACCGCCGACCCCTGCGCCGACGTGCACGACCCGGTCAACGGTCGCATCCGCCCGGCCAAGTGCGTCACCAAGGGCACCCAGATCGAGATCGACGTGTATGGCTTCCAGCCAAACGAGCAGATCGGCTACTGGATCAACGCCCCCGGTGATGTGATGATCGGCACTGAGCAGACCGTGAGCATCGGACCGAGCGGCGGCGTCAATGGCCTGCCGATCAGCACCAGCAGCCTGCCCGCTGGCCAGTACTCGATGGTGTTCCAGAGCGCCAAGACCGGCTATCAGGCGATCATCTACTTCAAGGTGCTGGCCGAGGGCAACGCAGCTCCTGCCCCCACCACCGCCCCGCAGACAGGCGTGCCCGCCTCGCAGGATGCCGCCGTCAGGCCGGTGAGCGGCCCGCAGGGCACCACCTTTGTCACCGTGGGCACGGGCTTCAAGCCTGGCGAGAACATCGGCGTATATATTACCGCGCCCGATGGCAGCGTGTTTGGCGCGCCCTTCCAGACCACCGCCGATGACTCTGGCACCTCGAACGTCGTGACCATCACGACCGACTCTTCGTGGACGCCCGGTGTCTACGCGATGTCGTTTGAGGGCGTGAAGTCGCACCACAAGGCGATCGCCTACTTCGAGGTCACCAAGTAGCATCGCCTCGTATCCTAACAACAGCGCGGAGCACTTCAGAAGTGCTCCGCGCTGTTTGCATATGAACTCATTTTTATTTGACACCCCAAAGGCTTTGGACTAGTATTAAAAGGTGATCGCAACATACCCGTACATCATCGCTAGGCGAGAACCAAAATCTATGGCTACACCCTGCACTTCCAGCCCTCCCCCGCACAAAAACCACCGTCGATCATCATCGATCGCGCTATAGGGGGCAGCTCATGCCCTGCCTAGCAAGCTCGGCCTACATCGTGTCACCAAGGGCATAAACGGCATGCGTACTCCTAACAACATCGCGTGTCCTGCTCACCCAGCTATCGCAACATCCCGCCACAGCAAACGCGCTCTGTGTCCCGCGTTCCCCTAAGGAGGTTTCTATGCGCATGTCTTATCGGTGGAGCAGCGTGCTGCTCGCCGCCGCTCTTCTGTCTTCATGTAGCCCAGCGGCCCAGGTGCCCGCCAACCCTGCGACCACCGGCGTCGCTACCGTCGAGGCGACCCAGGCATCCGAGCCGCTTGCCATCCCAGCAAACTTTGCCGAAGCGCCAAGCCTATCGAAGCTGAGCCAGGCTGGCTCGCTGCCAGCAGTGGCCCAGCGCATCCCAGGGTCGCCCGTGGTGGTGCGGCCTAGCAACGAGGTCGGCAGCTACGGTGGAACGCTGCGCTTCGGCTTTGTGGGCCGTACACCCAGCTGGGGCGCGCTCTGGTTCATCGACGGCTGGGAGAATATGGTCAGCTGGAAATCCGATCTGTCGGGCGTGCAGCCCAATATCGTTGAGAGCTGGGAGTCCAGCGCCGATACGCGCGAGTACACCTTTAAGCTCCGCAAAGGCATGAAGTGGTCGGATGGCCAGCCTTTTACCGCCGACGACATTCTGTTCTACATCGACGATATCCTGTTTAACCCCGAGATCACAACCAATGGGCCGATCGCCGACTGGCTGCCGCAAGAAGATGCCGACCAGTTCAAAGCGGTGAAGATCGATGACTACACGGTCAAGTTTGTCTTCCCGCATTCCTACGGCACCTTCCTCTACAATCTCGCATCGTTCTCGGGCCGCCAGATCCCGTTCTACCCCAAGCACTACCTGCAGCAGTTCCATAAGAAGTATAACCCTAACGTCGATGAGCTAGTCGCCGCAGCAGGCAAGGAAAATTGGGTCGAGCTTTTCAACCAGAAGGCCTCCAACGACGTGATTTGGGACGACCCCGAGCGGCCCTCACTCTTCGCGTGGCTTGTGACCGAGCCGCTAGGCGATAGCAACCAGATCTCGCTTACCCGCAACCCCTACTACTGGAAGGTGGATACGCAGGGCAACCAGCTGCCCTATATCGACGAACTGCTGGGATTTTCCTACCAGGATGACGAGAACCGCACGTTTGCCATGAGCAACGGCGACCTGGATATGATCAAAGACCCAGGCGCATCCAACATGCTCACCTATATCTCGGCCATGGATGTGGACAAGCCCATCCGGGTCTATACCAACCACTCTGATGGCGCAAACACGCTCTCTATCCAGTTCAATCAGACGATCTCCGACACGGTGAAGGCGTTCATCTTTGCCGACAAGAACTTCCGTGTCGGTATGTCGTATGCCATCAACCGCCAGCAGATCATCGATCTGGCCTACTTTGGGCAGGGTGACCCGGCCCAGGTAGGTCCGCTTGAAAACTCTCCGCTTTATGTCGAAAAGCTGGCCAAGCAGTATATCGAATATGATGTCGCGCAGGCCAACCTGTACCTCGACAAGGTGATGCCGAAGAAAGATGCCGATGGCTACCGGCTCGGTCTAAACGGCAAGCGCTTCACCTTTGACCTATTTGTGCGCAACGATCTGAGCTACGGCAGCGGCTGGGTGCAGATCGCCGAAATGCTGATCGACGACTGGGCCAACGTTGGCGTCGATGTCAAGCTGCGCTCGATCCCCGAGGCCGAGTTCAATACCCTTGTCGATCAGAACGTCGTCGAAGGCGTGCTCGGCAGCGGCGAGGGCGGCGCGGGCATCTCGGCTATGCTCGACCCCCGCAATGTGGTGCCGATGGAATACAACGGCTATTTCGGCAACGGATGGTCGGCATGGCGCCTCAAGAGCGCCAGCCGCGTGCAGGTCATCCCCCCGGCCCATGTGCTTGCCATGCGCGGCGAATACGACGCGGTGATCGCGCTGCCCGATCAGGAGCAGCAGGTCGAAGCCATGAAAAAGCTCCTTGAGAAGTCTGCCGAGGATTTCTGGGTGATCGGCATCGCCCGCCCATCAGCAAGCTACGATGTCTTCAGCACACGGGTCGGAAACATCCCTAACGAGTGGACAACGGGCTGGCTCTACGGCGTGCAGAAGATCATTCTCCCCGAGCAATGGTACATTAAGGCACAGTAGCGCACCCGCACCAATGTTGGCAGAGGAACGGGGTTGAGGGCAGTTGCCCTCAACCCCGTTCCTCTGCCAGCACACCAAAACCTTACGGTGCCCAAATGGTTCGTGGCATCAAGTATTCTTACCGCGTTGGGTCCCCGATCTGGATGTGCCACGTTCGCACACCGCAAAGCCCCAGCACAGCCATCATGCTCTCCCCGCAACCCCGCATGTTCAGGAAGTAGCAGCCGTGGGGTGTGGGCGGCTGGCAGCCGCCCACACCTCGCGGTGTTAGGCTCCAAGCTCCGCTAGCACCTCGCCCACCGCCGCATCAAAGCCTGCCAGTGTCTCCTCGCGATCACGCTGTGTATGCGCCGCCGACAAAAAACCGCTTGACCCACGCATCAGATCCACGCCATGGTTTACCAGTGCCATACGTAGCAGGCCAATTGCCTGCGGGCTGCCGCCGCGCTTCAGCTCGGCCAGCGGCAGCGCAGGGTCGAGCGCGCCGGGGGTAAAGGGGATGCTCGCCCCGGCCAGCACATGGAAGATCGAGCCATCGCCATACACGGCCCAGCCCGCACACCCGCGTCGCCGCAGCACCTCGTTCATGCCAGCCACCAGCGCCACGCCCGACTCCTGCGCTGCCTGCAGGGCCGCACCATCGGCCACATGCTGCAGGGTGGCCACGCCCGCCGCCGCCGAGAGCGGGTTGGCGTTGAAGGTACCATTGTGGCGCACCTTCTGCTCGCGATTCCAAGCCGCATCGCCAAAGCTGAGCAAGCGCATCACATCGGCGCGCCCGCCCAGCGCACCGCCCGGCAGGCCGCCAGCCAGCACCTTGGCCAGCGTGGTGATATCGGGGGCAACGCCTGCGCGGGCTTGCTCGCCGCCAGGGCTGACCCGAAAACCTGTCACAACCTCGTCGCAGATCAGCAGCACGCCGTAGCGCTCGGTCAGGGCGCGCAGACCGCGCAGGAAGCCCTCGGGCAGCGGCACCATGCCATAGGATGCACCGGTCGGCTCTAGGATCACGGCGGCCACGTCGGCCCGCGCGCGCAGGGTCTGCTCCACCACCGCCAGGTCGGTGGGCAGCACCACGGTGGCATCAACGACCGCCGGAAGCACGCCGGGCGGCGGGGTGGAATCAGCGGTCATGCCATGGGCCAGGCCATCGTGCCAGCCGTGGAAGTGGCCGCTGAAGCGGACAATCGCGCTGCGCCCAGTGTAGGCGCGGGCGAGCCGGATGGCCATCATGGTGGCCTCGGTGCCCGATGCGGTGAAACGCAGCACCTCGATGCTCGGAAAGAGGCCCTGCACCAACTCGGCCCAGCGCAGCGCCAGCTCGTGCTCGGCACCATAGTGCGTGCCGCGCTCGATCTGGTGCTGCACCGCCGCCACCACATCTGGGTGGCCGTGGCCCAAGATCAGCGAGCCGTGTCCGGTCCAATAGTCGATCAGCTCATTCCCATCCACATCCCACTTCCGGCTGCCCTGGCTGCGCTCGACATACAGCCCAAAAGGGCTGGCCTGGCGCGCATCGTGCGTGAGGCCGCTGGGGAAGCGCCGCTGGGCCTGCTCGGCTAGCGCGAGTGAGCGGGCATGCCGCGATCGATAGGTGTCTAGAATGCTCACGGGGTTCTCCCTCTCTCCTATGCTACAATCAC
Source organism: Chloroflexia bacterium SDU3-3 (assembly GCA_009268125.1). Classification (NCBI taxonomy): domain Bacteria; kingdom Bacillati; phylum Chloroflexota; class Chloroflexia; species Chloroflexia bacterium SDU3-3. The sequence continues at coordinate 417,103 of WBOU01000003.1, forward strand.
CGCAACCAGACCGATCGCATAGGAGTATACGCTATTATGCTACAGATTCGCCTTGCCCAGATATCAGACGCAGCCGAGATTCAGGCAATCTACGCGCCGTCCGTCGAACACTCACCGATCTCATTCGAGCTGGCCGCGCCCTCGGTCGAGGAAATGGCAGCGCGGGTCACCAAAACGATCAGGCAGCACCCTTGGCTTGTCTGCACCGACGGCAGCGCCATCTGCGGCTACGCCTACGCCTCCGAGCACCGCGAGCGGAAGGCGTACCAGTGGGCCACCACTGTCTCAGTCTATATCGACCAAACGTGGCGACGCCATCGCCTGGGCCGCGCGCTCTACACCGCACTGTTTGGGGTGCTGGCCGCGCAGGGCTACTACGCGGCATATGCGGGTATCACGTTGCCCAACGCAGGCAGCGTAGGCCTGCACGAGGCCATGGGGTTCACGCCTATCGGGGTCTACACCCAGGTGGGGTTTAAAGCCGGGGCCTGGCACGACGTGGGCTGGTGGCAGCGCGATATTCAGCCGCGCCAAGAGAACCCTGCCGACCCCACCCCCATCGGGCAGATCGTAGGCACCCCAGCCTGGCATGCCGCCATCGCCGCAGGCGAGCAGATCATAGCAAAAACCCACGAGCGCTAGGGCCCGTGGGTTTCGGTACGCGTCTTGCCAGCGCAGCGACGCTGCTACGCTACGGCACAATACATGTGACCCCCAGCAACAGCCGACCAGTGATGCGGCTGCGGACTTCCACCTTATAGGTGCCCGGCAGCTCGTGGAACGGCCCGAGGTGGATGATACCAAAGCCCCGATCATCCAGCTGACCGCCGCTGATCACGCGCCCGTCGAAGTTCACCAGATACGACTCGCGCTTCCTGCCAGTCACAACTAGGTCGGAAGTGCTGCCTGCCATGCATAGCGTCTGGCTGGTGGGCGAGGGCACCGGCGTCGGCGTCGGGGTTGGGGGCACCAGCGTCGGCGTCGGGGGGATGGTGGGCGTCAGCGTTGGCGGGATGGTAGCCGTGGGCGTTGGGGCCTCAGTTGGCGTCTGCGACGGGGTGGGGGTAGGAACCACCGGGCGGATGAGCAGCGATTTCTCGGCATAGCCGAGCATATAGTTGCGTGCCACCAACTGCACCTGCGCTGGCGCGCCAGCCCCACGGAATGGAAGACCGATACTGCCCGCTTGGACCGCCACCGGCGTATTGTTGATCTTCAGCTCAAGGATTGGCGAATTGCGCGTCCGCCAGTTGAGCATAAACGGCTCATTCTGCAGAGGCCGGTCTGGCGCAGTCTCAAGCACATCGATATACGGGCGGGAATGCAGCCACAGCAGCACCGCAAAGGCAAGCAGCAGCAGGGCCAGCGCCCCAACCCACCAGCGCGAGATCATCGCAAGCTGCTCAAGCTGCGCGGGGGTGCTCAGCGGCTCCAGATCGGTGCCCACCGTCTTCATATGCACGTTGAAGCGGTGGGTGATCGACTGGCCATACCAGCGCCGCCGGAGCGGCCACGCATACAGATCGGTCTTGGCCACCATGCCGGGCTTGATCTCGATCACATCATGCGCAAACTGGTAGTTCAGCGCCTCCTCGTCGTCGGTGGCACTGAGTGCAAACTTGGTGGTAGTATTGCCCGTATTGCGTATACTGATGCGGTAGCGCCCCTTATAGCGCCGCTTCACCCGCTTGGGCCGCATGTCGAATGTGCTACCCAAGAAGGGCAGCAGCGTCCACAGCGCCGGGGCAATATTTGACTCCAGAGGATTCTCGCGCGAGCGGACGCGGATGTTCACCGGGTAGTCGCCAGCCTCATACTCGGGCACGGCGGGCACCAGAATATTCAGGCTCACAGTGGCTTGCACGCCTGGGTTTAGCTGCACCATCGGCGGGTCGCCCACGATCCACTTCGGCGACACACCCTCAACCGTCACAGTGAAGTGATCGACCGTGTTGCCCATATTGGACAGGGTCATGCGGAAGGTGCCTGGCTTGCCTGGCGTCAGCACCAGGGTATCCTGATCAAGCGCAATGCCGATCCGGTAGCTGAGCGACTCATCGGTGCTGCTCACCACCGCTGCCGCCTTTGCCGCCACCGCCGGAGCAGCGGCCCGCAGCCCATCATCAACTATTAGGTTAGGTGTAGCAGTGGCAGGAGCAACCTTTTCAAGGCTCACGGCCTCTAGCCGCAGCCAATATGAGCCAAGGCGGATAGGCGAATCCCAGTTCCACTGCGTGCTCTGCTCGGGTGCGAGCGGCGCATTGCCCACCAGCACATTGTTCTGCTGCGACATGTTCGAGACCACCGCAGCGCTGCCATCCCAATCCACCTGAACGTGCAGCGGGGCCATCGTCGGGTCGGAAAGCACGATATCGCTATTGGGTGCGCGGCCAATGCGCATCCCCTCGCCCGTCAGATCAGCCGTCTTCACCGAGCGGCCATACTGGTCAAGCACGCTCACCTGGGGCACAAACGGCCCGCTGATGGCCGGAGCACTGGCAGTGGCCGCCGCGCGCACCGCCTTGGGGCGCGCCTGCACGCGCGGCGCAAACGAGGGGCTGTTCAGCAGCGCCGTCAGGTGATCGGCCAGCACCGACATGGTCGGGAAACGATCCGCAGGGCGCTTGGCGAGGCACTGCAGAATGATAGCCTCAAGGGTCGGCGGCAGCGTCGGCACCAGCTGGCGGGGCGGGGTCGGCGGGGTGTACACATGGCGGTAGATCGCGGCCTCAAGCGACTTGGCCTCAAAGGGCGGGCTGCCTGTGGTCAGCTCGTAGAGGATCACGCCCAGCGCGTAGATATCAGCGCGGTGATCAAGCTCAAGGCCCTGGCAGCGTTCGGGCGGCATGGCATAGATCAGCGAGTCTGGCCAGATCTGCTCTTCCGACATAGTGCGTAGCGCCACCCAGGCGAACCCTGCATCGCTGATCTTGAGCGTGTAGTCGGTATCGCTCTGATTCTGGTACTGCACCAGCATCAGGTTTGCTGGCTTCACAGAGCCGTGGATCAGGTGCTGGGCGTGAATGTACTCAAGGCCTACCGCAGCTTGGCGCACCAGATCAAGGCCCTGCCGGAGCGGGATAGCCGCCGCGCCGCGCCGCTGCAGCAGATTGCGCAGCGTGCCGTCGGGCAGCCACTCCATCACCACATAGCACAAGTCATCCACTCGGCCCGCATCCAGCACGCTGATAATGTTGGGGTGCTTGAGCACCTTCAGCGAATCGGCCTGCTCGGCAAAGTTCGCGGCGAAAAATGGCTCGTAGGCAAGATCATCGCTGATGATCTTCATCGCCGCGACCGTATCATTTTCGATATGGAGCGCCCGATAGACATCGCCGGTCTCGCTCTCGCCCATATAGGTCTCAAGCTTATAGCCAGCGATCGTCTTGCCCACAAGCTCCATCGGCGCACGCCGCACCAGCGGCTTGCGATCAGGCAGGGTAAAATCAAGCGCAGCAGCACCAGCAGCAGCAGCGCTAGGCAGCGCAGACATACCAGCCGCTAGGGCCACAGTGCTCCCCGTCGCCGAGGGCGGCTGTCCAGCGTCAGATGCCAGATCCACAGTTTCCGCCACAAGATCGGGCGCAGCAGCGCCGTGGGCCGCAGCCTGCACATCCGTGTCGTGCGGCAGCTCATCTAGCACGGTCTCATCTGAAACTGATACTGCGGCAGCTGACCCAGGCAGGGTATCGTCACCGCTATCGCTACGATCAGACCCCACGTCCGGCTGCGCATCCTGAGCTTCCAGCGCCTGGGTCTGCTCGCTCAGCGCCTGGGTCTGCTCGGCAGTCGCGCCAGACGTGGCATCGAGCGACTGGGTCTGCTCAGCCAATGCCTGAGTCTGTCCGCTCAGCGCCTGAGTTTCCTCGGCAGCCGCGCCAGACGTAGCATCGAGCGCCTGGGTCTGCTCAGCCAATGCCTGGGTCTGCCCGCTCAGCGCCTGGGTCTGCTCAGAGGAGAGGACAGCCAGCCCGGCAGCACCAAACCCGGCAGTACCGAGAGCAGCGCCGCCAAGGCCAGGCCGAGGAACCCGAATGGGACTAGCAAGCAGCTCGGGGGGGATAAATGGTGCGAGAGCATTTGCAACATCCACCATCGCAGCAAAGCGATCGGCGGGGCTCTTTGCTAGGCAGCGCAGGGCAACCTGCTCAAGCACCTCGGGGATCTGATCATTCAACTGGCGGGGTGGCAGGGGCTGGGTGTAGACATGGCGAAACACCGCAGCATCAACCGTGCTAACCTGGAAGGGCGGCTGGCCACACAACAAGGTATAGAGCAGCGAGCCAAGCGCGTAGATATCCACCCGCTCGTCTAGCTCCACACCCTGGCAGCGCTCCGGTGCCATAGCGTAGGTCAGCGAGTCGCTCCAGAGGTTCGAGGCACCATCGCTATGCAGCGCCAGCCAGGCAACGCCAAAGTCGGAAACCTTGATTCGAGGGACATCGCCGTTCTGGGCAATGAAGATGCTGTGGGGGGTGAGGCTACCATGGACAAAGCCCTGGTTATGCGCATACTCCAGCGCTTTGGCCACCTGCCAAATGATACCCACCCGCGCGGCGGGCGCAAGTCGAAATGCCGACCCATCGTCAAGCATGCCGCTCAGCGTGCCATGCTCAAGCTGCTCCATGGCTACAAAGCATGAGGCATCATAGATGCCTGTGTCGATCACCTCGGTGCAGTACGGGTTGCGCAGGGCGCGCACCGCCGCGCCTTGGAAGCGAAACGATGCGCGAAAGGAGGGATCTTGGGCGAGAGACTCATGAAGCAGAGTCAGCAGCACCGGGCGCTCGAACGATGCGCTGAACGCCCGGTAGGTGTCGCCAATCTCGCCATGATCGATCAGTTCCTCAAGCTCGTAACCGCCGAGCGTTGTTATCTGGTCCTTTAGCATGGGCACACTGCAATCATGGCTATAGGGATACGGAAAGACTTAGGGCCGTCAGAGAGCACGCACAGCCCCTGTTTTCGCTGAGACACCTTGTTAATTAGGATAGGTTATCGTCGCACAATCAGCGGCAGGAACTTCTATTGAATGATCGGTAGTCTGAGCACAGACCTTATATTCAACACCCTGAACAGGATCGGTACTACCATCTCCCGAATCTCCGTTCACAAACAGACCTCCAAACTCAAGATAGCTATTGCCATTCCAGGGTTCTGGAGTACGCGTTTTCGTAATAGTGGAGTTTCGATGGAAATGCGTATTAGGCTGAGCTAGCAACTCTATGTTATAGCTTGTAAAGTTATCCACATGGCCAGCATCATCAGTAGCCTGCACCTGCAAAGTAAATCTATACTCAAAATTGTAATTATTGTTAGCTGGGTAGATCTCAATAGTTTTATCAAGAAACCTCAGCTTATTTGCCGTAATAGAGAATGTGGCGCTTTCGCCTTTAACAATCCCTAAAGAAGGCACAGCCTCAGCAGTAAGCTTATACTCCGAACGAAGATTTTCCACGTATAGGCCGTTAATCAGTGCAACACCATTGATCACCGGAAAATCTGTTACGGAAAGTATCCCGCCGTTATTAATAGATAAGGTCAAAGTAGTATTGAGGGTCTTATCTTCCTCATTGCTGTTTGACGAATCTGTAGCAATGACCTTTATCTGCGAAAACGGTTCCATTGCCTTTCTAGTAGTTGGCTGAACAACAAAGGCATAGCGGTTGGCTGTTATATTAAACTCCTGCGTAGATGCAGATGCCAAACCATCAACATTAGCAGTCAGTTTCACATTCTGGCCAACATTCTTGATACCGAGCTTATCAAATGTAGACACACCACTCAGGGGAGTTCGGCTTACAGAGGTCTTATCTGCGCCATTATCCTGGAGTGTACCTTTATTTGTTGTGATCTTAATTGCCGTAGAAAAATTAGGATCAGGGTTACCATCCTCTCCAGTAGCAGCCACCTTCAGGTTGAAACCATTCTTATCCGTGATATACGCTCCCGCCGGAGTATTCTTCACCTCGTCTTCGAGGAACACCAGCTTGCTTGCCGTGATCTTAAAATCGTTGCTGGCCACGTCAGCAAGCCCAGCCGTGCTGAGATCCTTCGCAATGAACTTATAGCCATCGTCGGCGGTGGGGAACGAGGTAATAGTAAATTTTCGCTGGCCAGGTATAGCCAAGCCATCTGGAGGCGTGGTTTTATCCGCCCCGCTCTTGCCAGGACCAAAGCCATCTACTATCGAACCCGGGCTATCGACATCAAGGTCAAGCTGCGAGTTGTCGAATGTCGCATCAACGGTATTGAACTCATCAGTCGCTGCAATGATGACCGTGCCAACGGCCTCATTTGACTTAAATGAGTTAGACGACGGCTGCTGCTTGAAAAAGAGCTTATTCGCTGTGACATTAAAAGGATCAGTTGCAGCATTAGTTAGCGAACCACTGCTTGCAATAAACCTATAGTCAGCGTCTGTCCACTTGATCTTCTTCTGAATATCCGACAGGTCAAACACCACCGTGCCATCACCTACAGCACCGTTGCCAGTTGGTGTTTTCGTTAGCTCAAAGCCATTCTGATCGGAGACAGAGACTATGGTACCCGAGGGGAAAGCTAGGTTGAGCTTTATCTGCTGCTTATAGGTGGTATCTTCGGTACCTTCATCATCGGTTGCTTGAACACGCACGGTCTCGGTTGGTGCGAAAGAAGTTCCTGCCTTAATATTATTGATAGTCTTCGTGCCACCAATAATTCGCAGCTGATTTGCTGTAATATTGAACTTCGCACCATCCAGCATGTCAAACTTATTATCTTTATCCTTTGCGTGGATCTGATAATCTTGACCGATCTTCGCGATGCTAAGCGAGCTTGAGAATGTCGCAACACCCTGGACAGCCTTCTTCTCAAGGCTCTCGCCATTGGGAACTGTTATAGTAGCAGCGGGGTTTCCGCCCGAAAGGCTCAGCTTAATAGTCCCATCAAAGGTTGTATCGGTTGTTGAGAAATCATCAACAGCCCGTACTTTAATAGACCCAAGCGAAGCGCCAGCAGCTTTACTCGTAACCTCAGAGTAAAATTCAAGCTGATTAGCCGTTATGTTAAAAGCTGAGCTTTGCTGAGTAGCTATATTATTGCAAGAGCCAGCATTATCATTTTGCACATCGCCAATCAATCGATAGTCCAAGCCAACATACGCCATCGACAGATTATTGAATGTAGCCTTGCCATTTTGCACTGTGGCAGTGTCGCCAGATACAGTAGCGGAAGCATGGCCACCACTCTTAGTCATCTTTAGCTGTTTATTGTTACATCCATCGACAATATTACCGCCAGCATCAACAACAGCTACAATGATGTCGCCGTTATTCTCATCTTTGATCTTCTCATCCGCAACCGTATCTTCCGGCTCAGTCAGGTACCGCAGGGCAGCCGCCTGACCCTTGACAACCTGGAATGCAGGGTTGCTCAACGCCTGGACCAAATTGCCCTCTTGAGAGCTAGCACGCAAGATAAAGCCCGTACCTGCGCAATCAATACGGAGATCTGTAAAGATAGCACTTCCTTCGGCATTAACGGGCACGCTTATCGTACCAGTTAGAGTAGCTGTCGAGAAAAGCGTAGCATCTGTGCAATTCCCCGCATTTATCTCAATCTTGATGAGATCGCCCGTCTTGGTCTTCACCACATTGCCTTTTTCATCCTGCACCTGCACCGCAATCTGCGACATCGTCTTTCCAGCGATCGCGCTACCGGGCACATCCAAGAAGGCCAGTTTCTTGGCAGGAAGCGGCGTAGGTGTGAAGGTAGGAGACGCGGTCGGCGTGTTTGTCGGCGTGTTGCTCGGCGTGGGCGTGATACTCGGCGTGGGTGTAACCGTGAACGTCGGGGTAGGGGTGCTCGTGCCAGGAGGCAGCACCACCTGCGTCTGGGTAGGCGTGGGCGTGATGGTAGGTGTTGGCGTGAGCGTCGGCGTTGGTGTGGCGCTCGGGGTATAGGTAGGGGTATTTGTCGGCGCGGTGGTAGCGGTTGGATCTTCATCCTCGTCCTTGCTACCGTTGCCGCTGCTACCGTTGCCGCTGCTATCATCATTGCTGCCATTGCTGCCGTTGCTGCCGTTGCCGCCGTTTGCGCCACCTGAGCCATTTGTATTGCCAGCGGATGCCACACCATTGCTTGTCAATGGAGCGCCGCCGTTCGCAAACAAAACCACCTGGGCCACCTGGGTCTGCATCTGCTCCACCGAACTGCTCACCGCATCAGCCGCAGCATCTTTGATCGACTGCTGCTCCTCTTCGTCTTTCGAGCGGCTCTCATCCTTCGTCGGCTCTGGCAGCGAGATCGCAAGAGCATCATCGAATGTAGGGGATGGGATCAGCCCTGGTGTTGCAGACACAGGAGTGGCATTAGACAAATCATATTCGTTAGCAGAGGCCTGTGTGGCCTTGGCGTTGTTGAGCAAGAAGAACATGCCAGCCACCAGTAGCAGCGGGATGGCAATCGCAACTGGCAGAATCCAGGCAGGGCGCGGCGCGCTCTGGATCAACTGGGCGCTCTCAAGTGTCTCTGGGCCATCGCCAGCCTGAGCGTAGACTGAGAACGAGTAGTTCTGAACCTTGTTGGTGGGATTCTCCTGCGGCTGCACCATCAGGGTCACCCGCTCGGAAGCGCCAGGCTCGATAGTGAAGCGCGTGCGATCAAACTGATAGTCCAGCCCCGGCTGGTCGTTGCCAGCGCGCAGCGAGAAGGTCTCGGCCTCGTTGCCTGCATTCTGCACAATGGCGATGTAGCTAGCAGGCCGGATGCCGCGCACCGACTGCTTGCGCGGCTTCAGCTCAAGCGCCACGCCGGGGAAGGGCTGCACTGTCCACGAGGCCTCGACCGAGCTAAACAGCTCGGGGTCTTGTGGCGAGATGGCCTTGAGAATGACATTGTAGAGCCCGGCACGCGCGCTGGCCTCTTTTGGCACGATGATTTTGATAGGCACGCTGATCTGGCCGTTGGCGGGCACGCTCAGCTCGCGGTTGGGCAGGTTCAGCCAACTCGCAGGGATGCCCTCCACCGCAAGCGTGCGCACCTCTTCGAAGGCCTGTCGATTCGACAGGATCAGAACGGCGAGCTCGGTCTGCCCAGGGTTCAGCTCAAGGGTCGATCGACCGCCATCGATCGCAATATCGATGCCATTGGGCTTGCTGCTGAGCGCGGCGGCAGCGGCCACAGGTACGGCAGCTGCAAGCGGCTGGTTCTGGCCCTGCTGAGTGCGTGGGTCAGTCAGGCGAATGCGGTACTGGCCAATCCGCATGGTGCTGCCCATGGGCCACGCGCGCGGCGTATTGGGCGTAAGCGGGCTATCGTTGATCTGGGTGCCGCCGCGGCTGCCCAGATCGGTGACGATCACCTGATCGCCTTGGCGGGTGATGCGCACGTGGAAGCGGCCCACGCCATCGCCGCTCAGCACCACCTGATTGCTGGGGGCCTGGCCGATGGTCAGGATATCATCAGTGAGCGATGCGCTCTGCACCGTCTCGCCACGGGAGCCAAAGATATCGAGCCGAGGCGCTGAAGTATCGTCATACTCATCACGTGCCGCGTTAGTATCAACTGCAGAATGATATGTCATGGCTGATCACTCCAGCGCAAATGCGCAATAATTTCCGTGACAACAATATAGCAGAACTACTCAGAAATAACATCAATAATATAGCCGATATGAGCCGGTTTGTGTAGTAGGATCGTCTGCTCAAGTAGGGTTTTATCGATCGGCTGATCGGGCGCGTTCTGAACACGAACCCGTATCGTAAACGGCGCGTTTGGCTCATCGCTGATCTCCGGCACTACACCGATCACCAGCTGGATGATCCGCGCCAGGCCATAGCGGGTACCGCGCCACTTATACATATCCATGGCCTCGTTAAGCAGATCTCGCTGCCGCGACTCGGGGCTATGGATATCCATCGGTATAGTCAGCCACTGGGCCAGCAGGGGCAGGAAGCGCGCGGGGGCCGTATCGGGATCAAAGTACATCTCGATATGATCCTGGCGCTGCTCTAGCGGCTCCCAGATCGCCTCAAAGATCTGCAGGTAGCGGCCCAGAAAGTCGCTGTCGTGGTAGATCACCGGCAGGTCGCGCAGGTAGCGGCTGTAGGGGCCAAACGGCTGCGGCGGCGGGAAGGTGCGCCGCGGCGGTTTCAGCGGCGCGGGCGGGGCCACCGTACCACGGGCGGCGCTCTCGCCCCCGATCACGGGCTGGCTCTCCTCGGCGGATACACCTGGGCCATCGAAGGAGATCTCGAAGGGGCCAATACGCACCACCGCGCTGGGCAGCAGCGGCTGGGGCTGGTGGGGCAGCACCTGCATCCCGCCGATAAAAGTGCCCGAGCTGCTGCCGAGATCGGTGAGGGTGAGGCCCAGCTCGTCGATGCGCAGCTCGGCGTGCTGGCGCGACACCTGGGGGTGCGGCAGCGACAGCCCGTTGTCGGGGGTGCGGCCAATGAGAATAACCGACTGGACAAGCGGCAAGGTATGGACGACCTGGCCCTCAAGCCGAACGATAAGATGTAGGTTTTCTGTCGTCATGATTCTGCTATCTGTCCAGCACTAGGCATGAACCTCAACCGCGTGCTGATATGAGCATATGAGCGCCTGCGGCGGCACATCCAGCCGACCGATCACCGGCTGGCCACCACCAGATCGGCCAGGCTCGCGCACCAGGATCTGCACGTCTTCGACAAACTCGATCTGGGGCACGCCCTGCAGCAGGCCATAGATCTCGGAGATGTGCAGGTGGCGGCCAAAAGGCCAGCCTTTGCCATGTGGCCCGCCGATATAGGGGTTGAGGTAGCGATAGAGCGCTGTCTCGGCGCTGCGCTGGATCTCGTTGAGGATGGTGGCATCGTTCCGCACGCGGGCCTGGAGCTTGGCTTGGACTGAAACCCAGATATACTCGGGTGCGCGCACATCGAGCTGGGTGCCTATCACACAGCGCTCGCTGAGCTGGGCCATCACCGCGCTGCGCAGCTCGGCGGAGAGCAGCAGCTCTTCGGGCACCACCTGGATGTCCTCGTTGCGACTCTCGGGCAGCACCAGCACGCTCACGTGGCCGGGGGCGATATCGCCAGGCTGGCCGGGCTGCGCCCCTGGCGCGAGGCAGCGGGCGCGCGCCACAAACTTGACCTGCTCGGCTAGGTACTCGAAATCATCGGCGGTGACAGCGCGCTGGCGTGTGCGCAGGTACTGCGGCACGCGCAGCTTGGCATCTTCTAGCGTCTGCGCATCGCGCCCGCCGGTGGCAGGCATGCGATTGATAATTCGCGCCACGTAGGGGATGGATGTTTTCAGGATCGAGATAGCGCCGCGCGGCACATTGCCCGCTATGCCGCCGCCATACTGGTAGCGGCTGAAGATCAGCTCGCTATCTTTCACCGGCACCACACCGAAGCGGAACACCGAGCCATCGGGCTGCAGCAGCGCCGGGCCAAGCGTCAGCGTGCCATCGTTGTTATCAAGCGTATAGTGGCGATCCTCGTTCTGCGAGTCGGCAAAATCGAGCACCTCCTGCCACTGCTGCGGCTCGCCGCCGGGCGGCACGATCAGCAGGTGGTCGCGGGCGGTATCGCGCGAGAGGATCGGCGTGTGGCTCAGCTGGAAGATCTGCCCTGGGGTGCCATCGCTGCGGCCCAGGTGCTCGTCGGTGATCGTGGTGGCGTGGCGCGACACCGAGGTGCCGCCGCGCGTCTCGATCTGCAGCGAGAGGATCTCGGGCGACACGCGGTAGCGGTTACCCTCGCGCTGTGCCTCGGTGAGGCGGCAGCGCAGCCAGAAGGCGGTGACACCCTGGATGGCGTCCTCCACCATCGGCGGAAGATGCAGGATGATCTCGCCGTTCTGGTTAAAGCCGCCGGTACCATCAAACTCAACCTCGCACGGCACCCAGCGGCCATCGAGCGCACCCTGCCAGACCTGCCACTCGATCGGCGGGTTCTTGGGGTCAACACCTGCACCACCGGCAGTGTCGCACTCGATCACGAGGGCCAGCACATGGTTGCCGTGATCTTTCTCGAACGCGATGTAGAAGGCATCGCCTGGGTTCAGTGCCGAGGGAAACATCACCGCGCCCTGGCCGCCAAAGCCCATCGCGCGCATATCGTGCATGTTCCAGGTGCCGCCGCGTCCAGCAGCGCGGGTGTACAGGCCCTTGATCACCGGCGGGCGCAGCACCAGGTCGGCCTCGGTGGTGAAGATGATCGCGTCGGTGGTCTCGGTGCGCACGGTGGCCGACTCGGTGTCGGCGGGGATCACCACATCGATCGGCTGTGGTGCGGCCAGGTAGAAGGTGACTGGCACGCTTGCGGCGCGCGGCGGCTCAAGCTGGAGGCCCAGCAGGTTCAGGAAGGTGATGTACATCTTCTCGGGAACCTGATTGACCCGGTACAGCAGCATCTCGGTCATCCACGCAAAAAGCTCGATCAGGGTAACACCCGGATCGCTCACGTTATGATCGGTCCACTCAGGGCAGAACTGCGGGATCATGCGCTTAGCCTGATCCACAATATCCTGAAATTTTTTGTCGTCAAGGTCGGCAGTCGGCAGAGGCATTTAATCTTCCCCAGGAATGCGGTAGAAGGGAAACACGAGCGAGCGTCGGTCGTGTGTGGTTTTGATCTCGTAGTCGATCTCGATCAGCAGGCGCTCTGGCTGCGCGGGGTCTGGCTCGACGCGCACCTCGACGACCGAGATACGCGGCTCCCACATTTCCAGCGCCTCGTGCACATAGTACTCGGCCAGACCTGCGGTGGTGGTATCGTTTGGCGCAAAAATCAGATCGTGGATCTGGCAGCCAAATTTTGGCCGCATCACCCGCTGGCCCTTGGGGGTCAGCAGGATGATGCGGATGGCCTGCTCAATATCGCGCTCGTGGTAGGCCAGGGCCATGCTCCCCCGCGCATCGGTCCCCACGGGGAAGGCCCAGCCCGATCCAAGGAAATCGCTCATCAGCCGCTATCCCCCAATCATCACGGTAGATGCCCCAACGATATGGCAGGTGGGGGCATCGGCAGGGTCGTTGCATGTCGTCACTGGGTCGCCGATCCGCGCCGCCGGCTTGCCGTTGATCTTCACCGTGGTGCTGGCCATGCTCACCGAGCCCTGGTTGGAGGGTGGGCGCTGGAACGACACGCCAGGAGGCGTAGGGATATGCGGCGGCATATTGTGGGCGATGCTGCCCAGAACCGCTGCGGGCAGGCCGTCGATCTTGACGGTGGGGCTGAGGTTCGTATCCAGCGGCCCAGAAAAGGGGTGCGGGAGCGGCGTGGGCACGAGGCTCGTGCCCGCCGGAACCATGACGATATGGGTATCGATGCCCACCGCTAGATCGTTCTGCTTTGCTGCTGGTTTGCCCATGGTTGCCTCAGTTCAGATTGATCATCGAGCCCTTGATGTTGGTGACCGCCGAGGACTTGACATCGGTGCCGGTGCTGCTGGAAAGCTCGGCCTTGCCGTTGGCCTTGATCGACACGTTGCCCTGGGCCTCCAGCGACATGTTGCCCTGGGCCTTCATAGTGATATCTTTCTTGGCCTCGACGATCAGGCTCTTGTCGGTCTTGATCGTTACGTCGCCCTTCATCGTGATCTCAAGAGTGCCAGGCTTGGTAGTGATGATAATCGAGTTATTATCTTTATCGATAATCGAGATACCAGCCGCACCATCGCTATCATCAATGATGAACTTGTGGCCGATGCGCGAGTAGAAGGTGCGCTGGATGACCTTGCCGCCGCTCACTGCCTTGTCGGTGGTGTTGGGCGGGGCATCCTTGCCATTCCACAGGCCGCCGATCACAAACGGGCGATCCAGATCGCCCTGCTCGAAGCCCACCAGGACCTCATCGTTGATCTCGGGCAGGATGTGGGTGCCGCGGTTGTTGCCACCACCCGTGCTGACCAGGCGCGCCCAGTAAGTAGTGTGGTCGTTGGTGAGCCAGGGCAGCTTCACCTTCACACGGCCCATCTTGTCAGGGTCGATGTTGTCGGTAACAATGCCGATCATCAGGCCCTGCATCGGCGAGATCGTCTCGCGCTCGGGGAGCAGCTTGGCCAGCAGCGCAGCAGCATTCATGCCCGAGACCTGGAACTCGGTGACATAGCCCTCTTTGCCATCGTAGCGATGCACCACGCCTGTGACAATATAGGTGCCGCTGAAGCGCGTGCCAACATTGGTAATCTTGAGCTTGGTGCCCGCCTTGATGGCCGGATTGCCCGCGCACGAGCCTTCAGCCTCGACATATTGGCTAGTGTGGCGGTCGAGCGCGGCCTGGGCCATCTTCTTGGCGGCATCCTGCGTCTCGATCCGGCAGTCGCTGATCTGGGTCTCGGCGCTGTACGAGTAGAATTTCTTGTAAGCTGCGCCGATCTTGGGGGTCACATCGGAAGTGGGCTTCTCGGCCTGGCCGATGATCTCCTGCTTCTTCTTGATGTCCCAGCTGCGCACCGTGACCTTACCGATATGGCCCTTGCCCGCCAGACGCGGCTGGAAGGTCATCAGGGTATCGTTCCACTTAACCTCGGCCTCCTGGGTACTGGCGGGGGCCTTGCAGCAGAGCTTCTTGGCATCGGCGTAGAGCCACATGCCCAGCCGCGCGATGCGCTGCTGTAGGAACTCTAGGTTTGACTGGTTGGTCTGCAGCACATGCGGGTGCACCTCGGATGTAGCGGTGGCATCGGGCGAGAGACCAACCTCGGATGCGATCTTCGATACCAGATCGCTATCCTTCACATTCTGGAACGACCGAGTGTGCGTGCCGTGGGCAAGGCGGTGCAGCCGATCGAAGGCGCGCACGATCAGGCGCTGGGTGCGATCGACAAACTCCGGCTCCATCTCCACGATCTCGCCATCGAAGACCACCGTCTTCTCCATCAGCACCTGGATGTCGGCCCCTGGCTCAAAGGTGGAGCTGTCGGTGATAGCCAGATGTGGGTCGCTGAAGATGATCGTGGCCATGCTGGGCATGTGGAGCGTGCCCTCGATGCGGACCTCTTCAATGGCGCTGGCGATGTTCGGCTGAATATCGCTGCCGCCAACCTTCACATAGAACTGGTTGATATGTTTGGTGCTATTAGTCATTGGGGATCACCAGCACCGTTCCCGGCGTCAAGCGCCGAACATTGGTCAGATTGTTTGCCCGCGCAATCGGACGCCAGTTGGTGGATGTGCCGTACATCTTGAAGGCGATCCACGCCAGCGTATCGCCAGCGCTCACGGTCCAAACGCGCTCGCCACCCTCGCCGCCCGAGGTGGGGTTCTGATTCTCCAGCTGCTTTCGATCCTTCACCTGCTGGAAGCTCACATCGAGCGTGGCGCGCACCGGCGTGCCATCGTCGAGGAAGAGCGTGAACTTCTGGGTGATGCTGGTGATGATCGCATCGAAGGTCCAGCTTTTGCCCCACTGGAAGCGCACCATGGGCGGGCGTCCACGCTTGGTCTTGGTATCCACAAGCGAGGGCAGCACTTCCATCAGCATGCAGACCGGCTCGGTATACATGCGCACATTGCGTTTCTCCGCATAGGTATCGAAGAAGAGCTGCATGGTCAGGGTCGAGGGGTCGCCGCTGGTGAAGCTGATCGGCGGCGCATCCTTGCCCGTCGAGTTGTCGACCTTCCACGAATTCTTCTTGCTGAAGCTATATTCGGTCGGGTTGAACATGCATGGGATGAATGCGCCCGTTTCCATATTGATGATGAGCGCCTTGGTAAGACTGAGACCGGGCATGGCAATTCTCCTTTGCGCTTACCAGCCGCCGCCGCGACGACGTTCGGCGGCCAGACGCTGCTTGAGTGCGCTGTAGACCTGTCGGGCGAGCGTATCCAGATCGACATCGGGCTGGGCCACGCTTGAGTCGCCGCCAGACTGCGAGGACTCCGTTGCGGGTTTGGCAGCCTCGATGTGCCCTTCTTCCGAGGCCAGCTGGATCTGGCCTGCGCCATTGGCAGCAGGGGCGGCAATCGCTGGCGCGGGCGGTGCCGAGGGCATCACGGTGCGAGTCGAGCGATCGGGCTGGCTCGGTGCCTGCGGCTGCGGCGCGGCCTGGTCGGCGGGCTGCGCAAAAGACTGGTCGAGCCATGTGGGCAGCGGCTCCCACGGTGCGGGCAGGTTGCCCCAATCGGTAGGCGTTCGGCTCGAAGGCGTTGCGGCACCTGGCTGCTGGCCACGGATGTTCATCGCCGGGATGGCCGGATCGTTTGGGGTTGAGGCGACGGTCTGTCCAAGGCGCTGGGTGCTGGTCGGCTGGGTCGAGGCGACCGATGGCTGCTGGTTGTAGATCTGAGCAGCGGCAGCGACATCGGCCTCAACCGAGCGCGCGATAGTCTCCTCGTTGGCCGCAACTGCATTCTGACGAGTCACGCGGGGCGTGGGCGGCACAAAGCGGGGGTTCTGGCCACGGGCCACGTGGGTCAGCTCGTGGGCCAGCAGGCCCATAGCGCGCGGCGCTGTCTCGCTCTCATTCCCCCCGATCACCACCGACTGCTGGTCGGTGAGGGCCTCGGCCTGGTAGCTGGCGGCCAACTGCGCGGCCTGCGGGCCACGATAAACTGGCACATCGCCAGGATCGAAGCCAAGAATAGGCTGCAGGAAGCGGCGCGTGGTCTCGCGAAGCGGTGTGGGAGCCACTCCAGCCAGCGCATTTGCG
Source organism: Chloroflexia bacterium SDU3-3 (assembly GCA_009268125.1). Classification (NCBI taxonomy): domain Bacteria; kingdom Bacillati; phylum Chloroflexota; class Chloroflexia; species Chloroflexia bacterium SDU3-3. Next base: position 433,729 of record WBOU01000003.1, read on the forward strand.
ATCGGTCCTGCATCGGAGGCCTGCTGGCTTGGGGCTGGCGCGGCCTGCTGCGGCTGGGCCGTGGGCGCGGTCTGCGGCTGGGCTGTGGGCGCATTCCGGCCTGGCGTGGCCTGCTGCGGCTGGGCCGTGGGTGCATTCTGACCCGGCGCAGCCTGCTGCGGCTGGGCCGTGGGTGCATTCTGACCCGGGGTAGCCTGCTGCGGCTGGGCCGTGGGCGCATTCTGACCCGGCGCGGTCTGCTGCCGCTGGGCGGCTTGAACAGGCGGCTCAGCGCTCTGGGCAAGCCCAGCCTGCTGGTCGATGGGAAGGCCAGCAGCTGATGGCTCCTGCGGCGCAGGCGTTACGGCAGCGGCTGGCTCATCGGGCAGGCCAGCATTGAGGCGCTCGTGCCGCTGGAAGCGGCGCGCCCATGCGGCGGGAGATCCAGGCTCAGGCGCTGCGCTGGGCGCGGCGGCCTGCGGCGCAGCCTCCGGTGTAGGTGGCTGGCTCACTGGCACCGGCTGCTGTGCTGCTAGCTCTGCAGGCGCTGGCTCATCTGGGGCGCTTGTCAGGCGCTGGTGGCGCTGCATCCGCAACGCCCACGCCTGGGCCGAGTCGGGGTCCAGCGTTGTAGGATCGACCTGTAGGGGCGTGGGCGCAGGCCCTGGGCGCAGATCGCGCCGCATGCGCTCCATCACACGCTGCACCTCAGGCGACACCGGCGCTGCATCCGGTGCCGCTGTGGGCTGGCTCGCTGGCTCGCTGGCTCGCTGGCGAGCTTGCTCCATAAATCGCTGCGCCTCTGCCGACACCGGGCGCTCTTCGGCTGTGCTGGGAGCAGGCTCAGGGGCGCTGTTGGCGCGCTGGCGCATCCGCTCCATAAACCGCTGCGCCTCTGCCGACACCGGGCGGTTCTCCCAAAAGCTCGGCTGCTCAGGGGCGCTGTTGGCGCGCTGGCGCATCCGCTCCATAAACCGCTGCGCCTCTGCCGACACCGGGCGGTTCTCCAGCGCAGGATTATTTTGGTCGGTAGCCTGGGTCATGTTCCGGCGCATGCGCTCCATCACCTTGCGCACCTGCTCGGGAACATCAGGGGCGATCTCGGGGAAGCTATTTGCTGGCGCATCGGCCTGCTGCGGCGCAACCTGCTGCGGCGCGGGCGCATCGGTCTGCTGCGCAGGCGCAGCCTGCGGCTGGGCGGTCTGCTGCGACACAGGCGCATTGGCCTGCGGCTGGGCGGTCTGCTGCGGCACAGGCGCATTGGCCTGCGGCTGGGCGGTCTGCTGCGGCACAGGCGCATTGGCCTGCGGCTGGGCGGTCTGCTGCTGCGCGGGCGCATCGGCCTGCGGCTGCACCACCTGCTGTGGTGCAGTGCTCGGCTGTGCCATCTCAGGGGGTGCGACCTGCAGCTCGCCTGACGGCTCAAGCTCATCAGTCGGAGCCTCTTTATCCACCGCCCGCAGATCAGCCTTTGGCTGCCGCCGCCCCGATGAGCGCTGGCGCGGCTTTGTCGAATCAGGCGATGTCGCCGAATCAAGCTGTTCTGCATTCACATCAGGCTGCGATGCGGCCACCTGCTGGCTCGGCCCGGTATCCGCGCTCGGCTGCGATGCGGCCTCCGGCACCACCGGCGAGGAGGGCTGGACATCCACATCGTGGGCCTCGCTCATGCGGCGGCCCATGGGGACGCGTGCGCGCGGGCGCGGAGCCGCAGGAGCGGCCTCTGCGCTCGGCTCCTGGATCGCAGATGAGATATCAGCTTGGGGTGCGGCGCTCGACTGCTGTGGCGCAACCTGCTGGCTCGGCGCAACATCACGGCCTGCCTGCTGCGGCGCGACCTGCTGGCTTGGTGCGACATCCTGGCCCGCCTGCTGTGGCGCGGTAGTTGGCTGGGCTACCGGCACATTCTGGCTCGGCGCAACCTGCTGGCTTGGAGCCACATCACGGCCTAGCTGCTGGGACGCGGTAGTGGGCTGCGGCGCAACCTGCTGGCTTGGTGCCACATCACGGCCTAGCTGCTGCGGCGCAGTAGTTGGCTGCGACGCGACCTGCTGGCTTGGAGCCACATCCTGGCCCGCCTGCTGTGGCGTGGTAGTTGGCTGCGGCGCGAGCTGCTGGCTTGGAGCCACATCATGGCCCGCCTGCTGTGGCGCGGTGGTTGGCTGGGCTACTGGCACATTCTGGCTCGGCGCGAGCTGCTGGCTTGGAGCCACATCCTGGCTCACCTGCTGCGGCACGGCGCTCGGCGGCTGCACCACGCTCGGCGGCCGAGCCGCCTGCTGGCTCGGCGCAACATCCTGGCCCACCTGCTGCGGCACGGCGCTCGGCGGCTGCACCGAGGCACGGTAGTCGGCGAGATCGGACTGAGGCAGAGGTGGCATGGCCTGCTGTGGCAGATCGGGCTGTAGCAACGGCTCGCCGAAGAGCGACTCGATGGCGGGCAGCACATCGGGCGAGGGGGCAAACGCATCGCCCGAGAAATCAACTGGCAGCTCCCGCATAGGCTCAAGCGGCTGCTCAGCATCTTCCCACGGCATAGTCGCCAGCGGGGCTGCCATCGCCGCCACAGGAGCATCAGATGCTTGCATCTGGGGCATCAGCTGGGGCGCAACAAAGCGCACCTGGCCTTCGGAGGCTTGAGGTAGAGATGATTGAGAGCCGAGCAGCGGGTGGCGCGCGATCAGCGACCGCGCCAGCTCGCGCTGGTGGCGTATGCGACTGAGCAGCAGTTGATCTCTCATGATTTATCCAATCTGCAACCCTGCGTGGGCCAGCTCAAGAGTCTCGATAGCTACCGAGTTCGCTTTCGCATCAAACTGAGGGCCGATCCAGCGCACCGGAAAGGCGTTGAGAAAGTTCCAGCGGGCGATCTCGTTGCCTTCCATGTCATACATCACCAGCGAGAGATTGCGGCGCTTGATCTTCTTGCCCCCAACGATGTCCATATACCACTTGAACATATCGCTCTTGCCGATCACGCCGCGCTTCAGCGTGATATTCCCCACGCGGGTTCGGCCAGGCAGGCGGTGGACAAAGCCATTGTTGCCACCCTCAGCGTACTCCATCACCTCGGTCTCAACCTGCAGGCCGCTCACCTCGGTGAAGACCGCGTGTGCGACACCATCGATCAGCACATAAAATCGATTGTTGGTATAGCTTTTCGCCGAAACACTTGTCATGATCGTTTCCTTCCACCTTGTTTCACCTGTCCGGTGCGCGCATTGGAGAGCCGGACATCTTCTTGAAACAGCCGGTAGACCTTCTCGGCGAGCTTTTTAACATCGATCTGATCGGCCTTCGGCTGCGCGCTGTTTGAGCTGGGTGGCTGCTTCGTCATAGCTTATGAATCCAGATCGAGCATAAAGTGAGTGCCGCAGGAAGGGCATGCCGTCTCGACCACATTACCGCCGCTGCTATTCACTCGACTATAGAGTTGCTGAAGATAGATAAAATCGCTCGCAAAGAGCTGCTCAACCACGGCCACCCCTGGGCGATTGATCGTACCCAGCTTGGTGAGGACGCGGCCCAGCAGCAGCACTGGCAGATACGCCTCGTTGGTCCGCACCCGCGGGTCGCCGAGTGGCTCGATCTCGTCGAGCGCGGTCGCCCGACGCATCACGCCCTGGCGATGCAGGGTGCCCCGCTCATCGACGAATCCGCAGGGCAGCGTGAAGTCAAATTCTGTTTGCAGCATAGTGGCGGTATATGCGGCATAGGGCAGCGGCGCTCCTACGAGCGATCCGCTGCCCTACGCCGCACCCCTATTACATCACGCGCTCGTACGCCTCGATCGCGAGCTCCAGCTCCTCGACCGCGATCTCGTTCGAGGTCGCGTTCACCGAAGGGCCGTTCAGCTTGCAGGGCCAGGCGTTCACAAAATTCCAGCGGGCGATCTCGCGGCCATCGTGCGAGTAAAGCACCAGCGAGCCGTTCTTGCGGGCCTCGTTGATCTTGCCTTCCTCGACCACCTTGCGCCACTTCCACATGTCCATGTCGTCGGTGATGCCCTGCTTGAGCTGGACGTTGTTGATCTTCAGGTTGCCGGCCAGCTTCTTCAGGCGATACTTGCCATCCGGGCCCACAGCCTTGTCGTCAACAACCTCGTTCTCGCTGCCGAGGCCCGAGCACTCGCGGAAAGCGCCGGTGATCTTGCCCTGGAACTCAAGGGCGAACCAGGGTGAAAGGAATGCATCGATTTCGGGCATGACTGTACTCCTTGCCTAGTAAAACGAATACCACGATCCAGGTGCAGGCGAGGTATATGATAGCACCTCACCTGCCCCTGAGACAACCACTTTATTTAGGAGCCGCCGCCAGAGAACTGGCTGAAGCGGAAGATCACGAACTCGGCGGGCTTCGTCGGGGCCAGACCGACCTCGATGATCAGCTTGCCCTGGTCGCGGGTCTCCGACGGGTTCAGCTCGGCGTCGCAGCGCACGTAGAACGCCTCCTGCGGCGAGAGGCCGAAGAGCATGCCATCGCGCCACACGGTGGTGAGGAACGCGCTGACATCGCGGCGGACGCGAGCCCACAGGCCGGGGTCGTTCGGCTCGAACACCACCCACTGGGTGCCGTTCTCGATCGACTTCTCGACGTAGTTGAACAGGCGGCGGACGCTGACGTAGCGCCAGGCCGGGTCGCTCGACAGGGTGCGGGCACCCCAGACGCGCACGCCGCGGCCCGTGAAGCTGCGGATGCAGTTCACGCCGATCGGGTTGAGCACATCCTGCTCGCCCTTGGTGATCTCGATGGCGGGGTTGAGCGCCATGCGGATGACCTCGTTGGCGGGGGCCTTGTGCACGCCGCGCTCGACGTCGTTGCGCGCCCACACGCCGGCCATGTGGCCGCTGGGCGGAACCGCAAGCGGCTTGCCGTCGGGGCCGTTCACCATCAGCCAGGGGTAGTACAGCGCGGCGAACTTCGAGTCGTAGTTGGTCTCCGACTCGCGCCACTTCTTGACCTCCTGCGGGGTCAGGTTGGGCAGCGGGTCGATGATGGCCATGCGGTCGCCCATGCGCTCGCAGTGAGCGATCATGGCCAGCTGCACCGCCTTCACGCCGTCGCGATCGATCGCGCCCGAGATGTACGCCGACATCAGGTCGGGGCAGCAGATCATCGTGGCGTCCTCGGCGATCTCCAGGCCTTCCAGGCCCGAGCGATCAACCACGTTGCCGATCAGGTGGTTGGTCTGCAGCGCGGTGGGGGCCGGGGCCGGGGCAGCCTTGATCAGGTAGTTGCCAGCCTCGGGCATGCGATCCACCAGCGAGCCGGTGCCGGTAGCCTCGGCGACCGCCACAACCTTGGATGCCTGGTTGATGGTGTCCGTCACCGGCTTGCCCTTGCGACCCAGGTTGACGTTCTCGTAGGTCTCCTCGATATCGCCAGCCTTGACGTGCACCGTGAAGGTGCCCTCGCCCGGGGCCTCGCCGGTAGGCGGAAGCACCTCGACCTGGATGTCGGGGGCGCTCGAGTCCTTGGCGCTGAAAGTCAGCGAGGGGGTGGCCTTCGACGAGCGGCTGGGCAGCTGCAGCTGGGCTGGCTTGGCATCGGCGGCGGAGCCAGCGCCGGGCGGGACCACGCGGGTCACGTAGCAGCGCGAGCCACCGTTCATGAAATAGCCGTAGACTGCATGCGAGAGAAATGCCCCCGGGATGTGCGGGTTGCGCAGACCACTCTCATCAAGTGCGCCGAACGTCTCGACGTACTGCGTCCAGTTGGTGATCAGCTGGGGCTTGTTGGCCGGGCCAGCGGGCGCGAAGCCTACGAAGGCCGCCATAGCTGTACCAACACCCTCGATCGGACGCGGACCAGTGTTAACCTCTTCAATGTAGACGCCGGGAGACAAGTACTCGGGCATGGAAGTGGCTCCTTACTAAGGCTCTTCAATAACCAGGTCGTAGGAAGCAGATGGTATAGACAGCGTCGCGGTCGAGGCAGTGCCATCGCGACGAGTGAGTGTCACAGTGTAGGTGCCCGGCATAAAGATGCGGAGGGCGTAGCGTCCCTGCTCATCGGTGATGCTGCTCTCGGCGGTGCCCACCAGATCGACCGTCACGCCCTCGGCGGGGGTGCCGTCGGCCATGCGCACGGTGCCGCCGATCCGGGTCGGCGATTCCTCCACAGCATTGTTATCGCGCTGGCTGGTGCGCACGCTGCTGCTCAGCACCACCGGCACATTGAACTCGATCTCCAGATCCATCGGCATGATCAGCTTCAGGATGACCGATGGACGCGGGGGCAGGTCGAAGCCGCCCCAAAGATCGATCGGGCGGGGCAGGCCCTCGGTGCCGCCGATATGGGTGCTGAAGGGTGTCTCCAGCGCGGCCAGCTGCTTGGGTAGAAGATCGGAGGGCAGCGGCGAGAAGCGCAGCAGCGTGGCCAGCGCCCGCCAGAGGATGGTATGCTCATCCTCAGTGCTGCTGGCGAATGCGCTCACTAGGTAGTAAAGATCGAAGTGGCGCGGCGGCACACGGAACTGCGCCTGGTTGCTGCCGCGCGACACCTGGGGCGCGCCCGAGCGCCTATCGGTGTTCTCCGACATCTCAAATAGAAACATGTTGATCGTTGGGCGCATGAGCGACTCAGACCACTCGCGCGTCGGGCGATCAAAGCGCACATCGATCTCGGCGGGGTTGATATTGCCCCGATCGTGTAGCAGCCGAAAGAAAGTTGTGTGAATGCCTGCGAGCATACATCTCTAACTAGCTAAAACGGATCATGCGAGGGCTTCTGGGGCAGCTTGGATTTGAGATTCTCCAGCTGCTGGTTGAGCCAGTTCTGGGCTGCATTGACTTTGGTGTCAACCGCCCCACCGATCGCATCGGTGGCGGCGTTGTAGCCCTTGGGCATATCCTGCGACACCTGCGGCATGTCCAGCAGCAGCGGCGAGGCCCAGTTCTTCACCGTGTGCCAGTTCGGCTCGAAGATGTTCTTCTCGGCGAACTCGCGCAGCGGGCCAGGGTGCTGGGCGGTACCGTGCCAGGCATCCAGCGTGAACCACTGCTTGCGGTCGCCCGACTTGAACTCGACGGCGGTGGGCATATAGTTGAAGATCTGCTCAACGCTGATCTGCGTGGCGCCGTTCTTCAGGGTCTCGTCGACCGCCTTCTGCGAGAGCTGGGCCGCGGTGGCCGCCGCCAGCACGCCCTCGACAATGCCGGGCTTGCTGGACTGGTTCAGCATCTCGTAGTCGCCGTAGATGTAGAACGACTCGTCGCCGCTCTGCTTCGAGCGCACCCGCAGGCCATCTTTGCAGAACATATCGTGCAGCGCTGCCGTGATCGACTGCACCGCACCGGTCTGCAGGAAGGTCAGGTAGTTCATGTAGGCCTGGTCTTGGCTGAGCCCATTGGCTGGGTCGGCCTGCACGCCCGACTTGTTCATGCGCTGCTGGCGGGTGGGCTGCTCCTCGGCGGTCTGCGGGTCTGCCGACTGCTGCTCGGCCCCAGGGCGGTGCGGCCCGGCGTAGGCCTGCGGCGCCGAGAGATTCGGCTGGTTGGCCTGGGTCATGGTCTTGACCTTGTTCCAGGCCCACGGCGTCGAGATTGTCGATTTCTCGCTCTCGAAGGTGCCATCCTCGCCGTGCTTGGCAAACTCGGCGGCGTTGCGCGCCTGGATGGCGCGGTTCTCGGCCTCGATCTCGGTGTTCTTGCGCTCGATCCAGTCCACATACCACTGCATGATCAGGGTCTTGTTGATCAGGTGGCCTGCGGCGAAGGAGTCCTGCAGGAAGTGATCGGCGTAGCCGTTGTTGATCCAGGCCAGGTTGGTCAGCTCTTTCTTCTTGGCGTCCGACTTCTCACCACGGGCCTGCAGCGCGATCGCGCGGGCCTCGTTGTGGAAGTGCCGCCAGCGATCCCAGCTGAACGGGGCGAAGTGGCAGGCGTTGCGGGCCAGCACTTCGGCATAGTGGTTGGTGCCCTCGCCCTCGGTCAGGGCGTTGATCTCGCGCACCTCTTGGATGCCCTTGGTGCTGACGCCGCCGACCGTTGGGAACCACTCTTTCCACTCGTTGGCGACCGCAGGCTCGTCCTTCAGCTCTTTCAGCTCTTTGATCCGGGCCTCGGTCTCGGGGTCGTAGCCGCTGAATGGCACCATGTTCCAGATCGGGTGATCTTCGGCATACTTGCGCTTCAGCTCGGCGATCTCGTTCTTGGCCACCTCGACCATCTTTTTCTCGATGTACTTGCTGGCCTCATAGCGGATGTGCTGGATGATCGGGCCGAGGAGATTCGCCTTGCCCTCGTCGATATCCTTGGGCGATCCGACATAGTCGGGCATCGCGTTTAGCTCGCCGTAGGTCACCCACAGCTTCTTGTCGGCCCCCACGGCCACCATGCGCTGGCCGTCGCCATCCTTCTCGGTGATCGCCTCGGGGCCGCGCTCGTGCCAGCTGCGCACGCGGCGCTGCTCGCCGCGCAGCACGTGCAGGCGGTGCTCGGCCTTGATGGATGTGTCGGCCACGCCCGCCAGCTCGCTGGGCTTCACTTGGCCCAGCAGCATGTGCTCTGCCGAGCCGTGGCGGCGGATGACACTGGGCGAGGCCCCCACGCTGATCGCCGCAGGCGAGCGCCGCAGGGTCTGCGCCGAAGCCGTGCTTGCGGGCGAGCGCCGCAGGATCTGCGAGGTGGGCGTGGGCGCGCAGGTGGGGCAGCCGCAGCCGTGCTGGTGGCCGCCGCTATGGCCGCCCGAGCAGCGCTGGATGGATGGGGCCGCGCTCGTCACCACCTTGCGCTGGATGTTACACGTGTCGCAGCCGCAGGCCGACTCGTGGCTGGCCGACGAGGGCTGGACGGTACGAGCGCCCACGTCGCTGGTCACCTGGCGCTGCACCGTGCATGTGTCGCAGCCACAGGCCGACTGGTGCGCGCCCACTGCGGGCTTGCGCGCCACCGCCGAGCCCTGCTGCACCACATGGGTCAGCTCGTGCGCCAGCAGGCGCTGGCCCTCGCTGCTGCCTGGCTGGTACTCGCCCTGGCGGAAGAAGATGTCGCTGCCGGTGGTGAAGGCCCGCGCGCTCAGGGTTTGGTTCAGCGCGTCGGCCTGGGGGTTGGTGTGCACCCGCACGCCGCTGAAATCTGCGCCAAACGCGCCGCCCATCTGCTCTTCCACCTGCGAGGGTAGGCTCTGGCCGCCGCCGCGCGCCTGCTGGATGGACTGCTCGGTGCTGGCGCTGACCGCATCCGACTCGGGGGCGGCGGCGCTAGGCGCGCCAGCCGAGGCCCGCTGGATCTCGACCGTGCCGCGGTTCATCACGGCATCGGCGGCGCGGTCGGCCTCGGCCTCGGCAGGGTCGTTCACCGCGCCCACCGTCAGCTTGGCCTGGATGGCCAGGTTGCCGATGCGGTGCGGCAGGGCCATAGGCTGCCCGCCCTGGGGGCCAAATGAACGTTGGGCCAGCATTTCCGGCGCATTCGCAGCCGGTGCGGGGTGTTCGAGTCGACGCTGGTTGCGGCTCATACGTATCCCTCTGCGAAACGAAGCAGGTGCGCTAGTTCGCGGTCTTGACAGTACCCGACGGCGATCCCCAACCCGATATTTCCGATTCGGTGAGCGGCTTCTCTAGTTTAGCATATTCTACGCGGGCCGCACGCAGAACATGAGGCATACGTATAGGTTCGCCAGCATCGGCGGCGATAAAGGCGGCGTTTAGCGCGATGGTGCGGATGTTGCCGCCGGCCACATTCAGGCGCGCCAGCTGCTCGAACACCAGCCCGTCGGTCGGAACCGTCTGCGGGAACATGCGCCGCCAGATCTCGGCTCGTTGGGATGCATCCGGGAAAGGAAACTGGGTAACGAAGCGGATGCGGCGCAGGAAGGCGTTATCGATCGCGTGCTTAAGGTTGGTGGTCAGGATGACCAGCCCGCGATACGTCTCCATGCGCTGCAGCAGATAGCCGACCTCGATGTTGGCGTAGCGGTCGTGGCTGTCTTTCACCTCGCTGCGTTTGCCAAAGATCGCATCGGCCTCGTCGAACAGCAGCAGCGCGCCGCTCTCTTCGGCGGCGTCGAAGATCCGCCGCAGGTTCTTCTCGGTCTCGCCGATATACTTGCTCACCACGCCCGACAGATCGATGCGGTACAGGTCGAGATCCAGCGCGTTGGCCAGCGCCTCGGCGGCAGTAGTTTTGCCGGTGCCGCTCGGCCCGGCGAACAGCGCGCTGATGCCCAGACCGCGCGCCTGCGCGCCGCCCATGCCCCAGTGCTCGTACACCTTCACGCGCTGGCGCACGTGCGCGGCGATGTCCTGGATCACGCTGCGCTGCTGATCGGGCAGCACCAGATCTTCCAGCGTAAACGTTGGGGTGATACGCTGGGCCAGATCATCTAGCCGCTCACGGGCCTGCACGCGGCAGGCGCGCCACACCGACTGAGTGATGCTCTGCACCGTCGACGAGCCATTGTTGCTCGCGATCGTCTCGGAGCTGATCTGAGTGATCATATTGGCGCTCAGGTTGAACTGGGCGCTCAGCTGCTCGATCATCGGCTCCAGCGGCAGGTGCAGGGGCGCGAGCTCTTGGTGCCAGAGCGTGCGCTGCTCCTTGGGCAGCGGGCGCTCGACCTCGATCACAATATGCGAGCGGCGCAGCGGGCGGCGCTCGCGGGTGGCCAGGAAGGTCAGGCCATCGGCCTGCTCGGCAAAGCGGTGGGCGGCGCGCTGCTGCTCCTCGCTCATATGGTCGATATCATCGAACTCGATCAGCAGGGCCGATCCGGTCAGCAGCGCATCGCGCCGCCAGAGCGTGGCCAGCATCTCGACATCGTTTGGCGCGGCGGGCAGGTAGGTTGTCGAGATCGCGTAGAGCGTCAGCCCCAGGTCGGCGGCGGCCTGCGCGGCGATATGCCGGGCCGCGTGAAAGCCAACGCCTGTCAGCTGCACCAGCGGGATGCGGCCCTTGTGGTGCTGCCGCCAGTGGCCGCTGATCTTGGTGGCGATCTCGGCGTGCGAGGGCACCAGGAAATCGCTGGGCGCGACTGGCTCGATCAGCCGCAGCAGCCGCTCGTCGAGCATAGGCATGCCGGTAAGCGTGTGCAGCACCGGCTCGCTGATGCGCAGCGGGCTGCTGGTGAGCGCCGCACCCGAGCCAAGCTCGACCAGCCGCCAGCGCCGCAGCGGGCGCGTGGGCGAGATAGCATCCCAGTGGGCGTTGGGCATGGCGGCCAGCGCCAGGCCAAAGGTGGGCGACAGGTTGGCCGGGTTGCCCTGGGCCTCGGCCACCAGCGCGGCGAAGCTGCCATCCAGCTCGACCCCGGCGCACATCAGCAGCAGGTCGCGCTCGAACGAGGTGAGGCCAAACAGGCGGCACAGCGTCAGCAGCATCGACTCGGCGGGCGATTTTGGCTCGGGGGGAAGCTCGGCGGCGTCGATATGGCTGCGCAGCACGCCGCGCACATGCTCGATCGACACCATGAGATGCTGCTGGTTGGCCAGCTCCCAGGGGGAATGCTGCACGCTCATTTCGCGTACTCCTCGCGCGGGGACGCTGCGGCAGAGATGCGGTAGGCAATGGATGGGCGGCCACGGGCCTGCAGCGACGACCAGATGCGCGAGGCTTCTTCGGGGCTGAGAATCTGCGGCGTGATGCTCAGGCGCTTGATCTGGGCCACCGGCGAGTCTTCACCCAACATGGTGGAGGGCAAAAACCCATAGCCACGGGCCGATAGCGCCTCCAGGGCCACCAGGATCGACTGCTGGTCGATCACCGCGCTGGCGAACGACTGGATAACACAGCCAAGCAACATTTCATGCTGAAGATCACCACTGCCATAGGCGGTGATGAGATAGTGGAGGTCAAACGGCAGCACGCTGCGCCGCAGCGATAGGCTGGGCGTCAGGCTATAGAGGTAGATATTGACCTGGGGTCGTTCGTCGGCACCCGTGGTAATGCGATCCGGCGGTAACGCAGATACCACCACATCGGCCCCCAGATACGCCCCTATATTCTCTTGCACAAGCCAGTTTTCGATCTGGCTCTTAAGGACCGCAGAAACAATAGCGATCGTGAATGCGCTTAACACTGCCAGGTCCTTCTATGCACTACCTGGGCGACCATGGTGACAACTGACCGACACTATGAAGGTGCGTTACGAGATGTTTACCTTTGGAGAACACCGTCTGAACAGCCCAAAGGTTACCATAGAAAAAAGGACAATGCAATTGCCTTGCGACCACGAAATTATCACAATTTATACATCTTGATTGCAATTTCGTTGCGATTCCTCATCAATCGACAAAAATACGGTTAGGCATAAAACAGCCTTTATCCCGGTCATATTGGGGTAAACCCCAAACCACCACTAAAAAATAGTAAAAAAGAGGGTATCGAGATAACATTCTCTTAACCATAGGAACTGGTTACCCACCAGCCATTATTTACCGCATCGCGAGCGCTCCTGAGGAGAAAAACGATAGGCATTCGTACGGCCCAGTCTGCGCTCTAGGCAAAGCAACGCCCCGGGAAGGGCTCCCAGGGCGTTAGATCATCATTTCCGCGCCTAGCGGCGTACTGCAAGTAGCTGTATTAAGCGGGCTTAACCTGCTTGCTAGCGCTGAAATTGCATGACCTGACGAATTGTGTCACGCAGCGCCTCGTTCGTAATCCGCGATTTCACCAAGAATGCGGCAACCGCATACGATGGATCCAGCAACTCGTCGCTATCGCCTGCGGCAAACACCACCACCGGCACTGGCGTCAGCTGCAGCTCGTGGATGAAGCGTAGCACGCGCTCGCCCGAGCCATCGGGCAGGCTCAGATCCAGCAGGACCAGATCGAAGCGATAGCGCAGCAGCAGACCGCAGGCCTCGGAGACACTAGTGGCGGTGCGCACCTGGGCCACATCCTGGAATAGTACATCGACAATCTGGCGGATGTCCGGATCGTCTTCCACGTGCAGGATCCAAGGCTGCTCGGCATCGTTCTGCTGCGCTGGCTGGGCGATCGCCTGCAGCAGGGTCGACGGATCGAAGGCCAGCGCGGTGGCATCGGGGGCAGCAGCGTATGGGGCATCCATAATAATCGGCATGTGGCGCGTACGCTGGCTATCGCGCAGCTCGCTCATCCATGCGCGTCCCTCATCGGTGTCCACATCGATCTTCAGTCGCACCGCATCGTAGAGGTAGCGGGCCTGCAGCAGCCGCGCCTCGCCGATCGTACGCACGTGGTCGATATGGTAGGAGCCGGGCAAGGCAGCCGCGCCCGGCTGCGCCAATGTGGGCGAGGGATCGCACACCAGCAGCCGGGCAGGCAGGCGCTGCCGCGCCGCAGCCGGATCAGCAGGCTGCATCCGCAGATCGACGAAGAACACTGTGCCCACATCTGGAACGCTCTCGAAGCCGATGCTGCCGCCCAGCTGCTCGACTATCGCCTTCGAGATGCTCAGCCCCAGCCCCGAGCCACCCTTCTGCCGCGTGCTCGACGAGTCGGCCTGGGCAAAACGCTGAAAAATGCTGCTGCGGAAATGAGCCGGGATGCCGGGGCCACTATCGGCTACTGCCACCCGCATCGTGCTGTCATGGCGGCTGAGCGTGATGGTGATCGGCAGGCCGCGCGGCGAAAATTTGGCCGCATTCGAGATCAGGTTGGTGAAGACCTGGATGATCCGGTCAGGATCGATATAGACCAGGGCATCCTCATCCAGATCGCCCTCTAGCTCGACCCAAGTGCCATACTGCTGGGTATAGGGCTGGTTGGCATCGATCGTCTGGCGGATCAGCGGCAGGATGGGCAGGGGCTGGATGGCGAAGCTCATGCGCCCCGATGCGATCTTCTCAATATCGAGGATGTCGTTAATCAGGCGCACGAGCCGATCGCTGTTATTGGTGGCGATGTCGATCATGGCCTGGGCCTGGGGCGGAAGCTCGCCAGCTAGGCCGCCAACCAGCAGGCCCAAGGCCCCGCGGATGGATGTAAGCGGCGTGCGCAGCTCGTGGCTCACCAGCGCCACAAAGTCGTTCTTCATCTGCTCAAGCTCTTTGCGGTAGGTGATATCGTTCTGGATGACGATAAACTTGGTCAAGACCCCGCGCGAGTCGAAGATCGGGGTGATGTTGACCATCGCCCAGAACGGCGTGCCATCGCGGCGGTAGAGCAGGATCTCCTCCAGCACCGGCGAGCCAGCCCGCAGCGCCGCTATCATGTGCGGCCCAGTCTGGGCATCGGAATCGGCACCATGGAGCAGTTCAATAGGCCGACGCCCCCGGATATCGTCTAGGGTGTAGCCGGTAAGTCGGTAGAAGGCCTCGTTGCACCACTCAACCGCCCCCAGGTTGTCGCAGATCAAGATGCCCGACTCGGCCTTGCTGGCCACCAGCGAGAGCTGCTGCAGCTCGGCCTCGGTGCGGCGGCGCTCGGTGATATCGCTAAACGACGCGACCACCCCGTAGGGGGCGGGGTCGCCAGGGCGAAACAAGGGGTACGCGTTCATCAAGATCCAGATCCGATCGCGCCCAGGCGGCGCTAGCCCCATCACCACATCAGTACACGCGCGGCCAGTGGTAAGCGCAACCAGCGCAGGTCGGTCCTCCATGGGAAACGGGCGCTCATCCACATCGTACATTGCCCACGTATGCTTCAGGCTATTTTTCCCCAGCAACTGCTCTTGGGGGATACCTAAAATCCGCTCGGTGCTCTGGTTACATGTGAGGATCTCACCCAGGTTGTCATGGACTAAAATACCCTCGTGCAGCGAGTTGATCACGGTGCGGTAAAGCGCCTCGCTCTCGCGCAGCTTGGCCTCGGCGCGCTTGCGCGCGGTAATATCCTGGTGGGCGATCACCACCCGCCGCCGATCGGCATCGGTGAAGGCGGAGATCCGCGCGCTATACCAGCGCATCTCGCCCGCGTAGGGGTAGGCGTACTCGTGCGTAAAAAACCGCTCCTCGCCCGCCAGGATGCTATGGATGCCGGTGGCAATCGCCATCGCCGCAGTGGCGTACTCGGGGGGCGCGCCCGCCCACAGCGAGAAGTAGCTGCGCCCCAGGCCCACATCTATCACCTGCGGAGCCATGGAGCGCCACGAGGCCTGCGCGGCGGTGTTCATGGCGATGATCACGCCCTGCTCGTTAAGGATGATCACCTCATCGGTAATAGCATCGAGGGCCAGCTGCAAGAAGTGCTCGGAGCGCTGGATATGATCGGCCAGCATGCTGTAGGCGCGGGACTGGTGGTACAGCGTTATCTCCGACACCAGCGCGGCGGCAAGATCATCGAGCAGCGCAAGATCGCCGTCGGCCCAGGTGCGGGGCTGGGCGCTGCACACCGCTATTGCGCCGATGGTGGGCTGATCGACGGTGCGCAGCGCAAGCGCGGCGATGGAGCGCGGCAGCGCGGGAAGCGGCTCGGGGTAGACGGCAAGCAGGGGATCTTGGCCGGTGCCATCGAGCAGCAGGGGCGAGTGGCTGCGTGCCGCCTGTCGGCAGATCCAGCCGACGAAGGCCTGCTCGCTGGGCAGCAGCGGCTGGCCCTGCACTGGGTAGTCCAACAGCGTATCGCTGTTGGTGAAGAAGATAGAGCACGCCGCACCGCCCAGCGCGCGATCGGCGATCCGGGCGGTGCGTTCGCAGATCTGGCGAAGCGCGGCGCTGATATGAGCTGGTGGGTCGTATGTATTGGGAGACAGATAGGTGCTCATGCACGCCTCGCATATCCTTATAGCTGCAGCCTATGCACAACGTGGGCATAGGCGCTCTGCTAGGTAGGGTACGCAGTTTGTCGCGCGCTCGCTATTTCAAGTTTGTTACAGTTACGGTGCAATTTATAGCAAGATAGAGAGGTCACTATGCGGCTCCAGGCCTACCTTGACCGGATCGGGTACAGCGGCCCGCGCCAGCCCACGCGCGAGGTGCTGCACGCCATCCACCGCGCGCACTTGCTGGCCATCCCCTACGAGAATCTGTATATCCACCAGGGCCGCAGCCTGCCGCTCGATGAGGGGTTCTTTTTCCGCAAGCTGGTGGAGGAGGGGCGAGGCGGCTGGTGCTACGAGATGAATGGGCTGCTGGCATGGGCGCTACGCGAGCTGGGCTTCCAGGTACGCCTGATCGCGAGCGCGGTGAACCGTGAGCGGCTGGGCGAGCGCGCCGAGGGCAACCATATGCTGCTGCTGGTCCAGCTCGATCGGCCCTACATGGTCGATGTGGGCTTCGGCAATGGGATCATCGAGCCGCTGCCGCTGGAAGAAGGGCAGTACCAGCAGGGCTTCCTGAGCTATGGGCTGCGGCGCGAGGGCGAGCGCTGGTTTTTCCAGAACCAGCCCTATGGCGGGCCAGGGTTCGACTTCACGCTCCAGCCACGTGAGCTGGGCGACTTCGCCGCGCCCTGCCACGATCTGCAGACCGCGCCAGACTCGGGGCAGCGGCGCACCGCCTGCTGCATCCGCTTCACGGGCCACGGCATCACAACGCTGCGCGGGGCGACCCTGGCCGATCTCACCGCCGATGGCGAGTCCACCCATGTGATCGAGAGCGGGGCCGAGTACGCCCAGGTGCTGCGCGCGCGCTTCGGGCTGGCCATGCCCGAGGCGGCGGCGCTGTGGCCGAAGGTGTGGCAGGCACACCAAGAGTGGCAGGCTGCGCTCGCCGAGGCCCAGCCGCAGCTGTGAGATCATCGCTCGATGCACACAAAAGCCGCCCGCGCCGATCGACGCTGATCGGCGCGGGCGGCTGATTTTCATGCTGATCGCAGCGATGGCGGGCGACGCTGGCCGCCTTACCCCGCGTGGGGAAGCGCTACTTGGCCAACGCGGCGGCGACGGCATCCACCACCTTGTCGGCGGCGACTGGGCCACCGAGGGTGCTCCACACCGCGCCATCCATCGGCACCACGTGACCGTTCTTCACAGCCTTGAGCTGCTGGAACAGAGGCGAGTCCATGGCGCTCTTCATGGCATCCACATCCTCGCCCGCAGGGCTGAGCGTGCCGATGAACATCCAATCGCCGTCGATCTCGCCGATCTTCTCCAGGCTGAGCGGGGCCGAGTGGGCGTGGCCCTCCACGCGCTGGTTGGCCGGGCGCACCAAGCCCAGATCGGCCAGCACCGCGCTGGCAAACTGGTCCTTGTCCATAAAGCTGGGGCCGTTAGGATTCCAGCGCACGATGCTGACCTCGGCACCGGCGTTCGCACCGAGCTTAGCCTTCACATCCGCCACCTTCTTGGCGTAGGCATCCAGGGCCTGCTGGGCCTGGGCCTCACGCCCAGTGATGGTGGCAATACGCTGCAGATGCTGCTGCCATGTCTCGCCGTACACGGTGGTGATCACCGTAGGGGCGATGGCGCGCAGCTGCTTGAGCGCGTCGCCGTGGTACTCCTCGGTCATGTCGCCCGCCAGGATGAGGTCGGGCTTGAGCTTGGCCACCGACTCGATGTTGGGACGCATCATGTCGCCCACCACCTCGATCCCGGCCACCTGGTCGGCCAGGTAGGCGGGTGGGGCGGTCTGGCCCTGGCCGTTGGTGATACCCACGGGCTTGACGCCCAGCGTCAGGAGGACATCGAGCGCCTCCTGGGTGACGACGACGATCCGCTGGGGGTCGGCAGGCACCTCAAGGCTTGCGCCATTGGCGTCGGTGATCACCTTGGTCGCGCCGATGGCGGCCTGGGTGGTCTCGGCGGGGGCGGCGGTCGGGGCGGGCGCGACCGTGGCGACCTCGGTCGGGGCCGTGGTGGCGGCGGGGGCCGCCGTGGCCGCAGGCTCGGTCGGGGCGGGGGCTGCCGTGGCGGCGGGGGCGGTGGGCGCGGCGGTGGGGGCCGCCGACTGGCACGCGGCCAGCGCAAGCGCGGCCAGCGCGGCCACGATCAGCGAGGGGCGTTTGAGCATCTGAAAAGCTCCTTCAGGCATGCAAAACACACAGCAAGGTAGGCCCAGGCGCAGAGCAGGGGCCAGAGACAGAGCGCGGACAGGGATTAGCTTTTGCATCAGTCGGCGGTTAGCATAGGCTAATACCTACAATTTGTCAAGTTATAACTGTCAAAATAGATTCAACTTCTTGCAGCACATGCACTGTCGCTTCACCACCAATAATGAGCCTGTATGCTATCAGCGCTGGTAGCCCATACCTAGAACACGTTTATCGCTATCATTTAAAGACATCGGATAATACCCAAGCTTGGGTGTTTTATATCCGATGTTCTAAAAAATGCTATGCTAGGATCTTAACAAATGATACATTTCAAATAGGCCTGGGATCAGTGTTTTCCTAAAGGATGGCGCGCCTTCCGGAGTGAACACGCAGGGCTTTCGCATCTGGCATGAAACACCTTTCCTTTAGCGGAGGTTTTCCGATACACGCTTTCTTTCGTTCCTTTCCCCGTTCTTGGACTGCCGGGATACTGACGGGTTTATACACATTCGGCTCCTTTTTGATCGTCACACATGAACAGGACACCTGTTCCCAGAATTTTGTCGACGACTTTCGCTTCTGTGGTTTTGGTACCGCGCTTATACTTCCTTTAATCTCGGTAGATGCGCCGTTATCTATCAAGCTGGGCATGCTTTTGATCCAGTCGTTCTTCATATACTTGGTGCTTGTGGGAATCGCAACCATAGCGCGCCAGAGACGGCAAATTTGATGGATGGCTCGCTTCCGGCGTAAACGCACATGGTGTTACTTTTAGCATCTGCGCTGGGCCTGTTTCCCAACCACGATAGCGGTTTCTCGTGGTTGGTGGGTTACCCCCTTCGAAAACCCCAATTTGAGGCCTTCCAACGACGTCTCCTGGCAGCTAGTGTTCGTGCATATGGCCATAAAAACCTCAGCGGCACCTTCGCCGCATGGGCTGGTAGATATGGTTGGTGCTACGCCCTTCTTGTTCATATCCCGGCACGCCGGATCATACTATCTGCCGCATCCAGAGTCCCTGCTCGAAAAAGTGACACGATGTGAGGCTCTACGCCCTCACGCGACAGATTGCGCTCACGGCTTCGTGCCTTCGTGTCCTCGTGGTATTCGTTCCCTTAGTGTCCTGGTGGTAAGACCATGCCGCCGAGCGAGAGCCACACAAGCTCTGGCCGCGCGACCGCGCAGCATTGCCGAAGGCCGGTATCCATGCTATACTGCGCACCTATCAAGTGAAGAGCGCTCATCACGAGGGGTGGAGGGATCGGCCCGGCGAAACCCCGGCAACCACCAGCCGCACGGCGCACGCGCCGCAGGCTGTGTATGGTGCCAATTCCGACAGCACGAGCTGGGAGATGAGGTGGATACTGAAGTCTAGCCCTCACGCCCTGTGCGTGGGGGCTTTTTGCAGCCTGTGGATGCGCTGAACAGCAGGACACCACGATGGATCTCAGCCAGCAGCTTCGGATCTGGGCCGAGCAGCTTTCCGCCATCGCCCGCGAGGGCGCGCAGGCCGCCGGCGGCGAGGCCGGCCACGCCCGCCGCTACGCCAGCGTGGCCCAGGTGGCCCAGGCCATCGCCACCGCCCAGGCCCACGAGGCCCTGGCGGCGGCCCGCATCCCCGGCCAGGGCGGCTCGCCGGATGTGTGCGCCAGCGGGGCGATCTTCAACCGGCAGGGCGAGATCCTGCTGGTGCAGCGGCGCGAGGATGCGCTGTGGGCCCTGCCCGGCGGCCTGATCGCCCTGGGCGAGACGCCCGCCGAGGGCCTGTGCCGCCAGATCTGGGAGGAGACCGGGATCGTGGCGCGCCCGCTGCTGCTGGTGGGCATCTACGACTCGCGGCGGCTGGCCATGCAGGCCCCGCGCCAGAGCTTCCAGATCGTGTTCCTCTGCCAGCCAGCCGAGGCCGAGTCGCAGGCGGTGGTGATCGACGAGACCCTGGCGGCGCGCTACTTCGCGACCGACCAGCTGCCGCCGCTCGCGCCCGGCCAGGCCACCGGCATCGGCGACGCCGCCCGCGCGTGGGAGGGGCAACGGGTAGAGGCTGCGTTTTTGTGATCGGACACGCCCCGCCGCCACCTGGCGCGGCGGGTAGGCCTTGCATCATTCATAGGGGTTCTACAGGAATGCGCAACACAAAGCCCACCTACCTGGAGGCGCTCAAAGAGCGCGTGCTGATCTTCGACGGCGCGATGGGGACAAGCATCGACACCTTCAACCTGACCGCCGAGGACTATGGCGGCGAGCGCACCAACGGCAACCGCGACTACCTGGTGATCACGCGGCCCGATGTGATCGGCCAGATCCATAGCTGGTTCATGGAGGCCGGGGTGGATGTGCTGGAGACCTGCACCTTCCAGTCCACCCGGCTGCGCCTAGAGGAGTGGGGCCTGGGCGAGCGAACCCACGAGCTGAACGTGGCCGCCGCCAAGCTGGCCCGCTCGGTGGCCGACCGCTACGAGGCGCTGGATGGCCGACCGCGCTATGTGGCTGGCTCCATGGGCCCCACCGGCAAGCTGCCCTCATCCGACGACCCCGCGCTCTCGGACATCACCTTCGAGCAGCTCTCCGAGATCTTCCGCGAGCAGGCGGTGGGCCTGATCACCGGCGGCGCGGATGTATTGTTGGTGGAGACCAGCGTAGACATCCTGGAGGTGAAGGCCGCGCTGGACGGCATCCGCCGCGCCAAGCAGGAGACCAAGGCCGACCACGTGGCCGTGCAGGCCCAGGTGTTCCTCGACCTCTCCGGGCGCATGCTGCTGGGCACCGAGGTGCCCGCCATGATCGCCACGCTGGAGGCCATGCCGGTGGATGTGATCGGCCTGAACTGCTCGACCGGCCCCGAGCACATGCGCGCCGCGATCGAGTACCTGACCAGCCACTCGCGCCTGCCGATCTCGTGCATCCCCAACGCGGGCCTGCCGATCGAGGTGGATGGCGAGACCGTCTACCCCATGGACCCCGACTCGTTCTCGCGCATCCTTGGCGAGTTCGTGAGCGAGTACGGCGTGAGCGTGGTGGGCGGCTGCTGCGGCACGCGCCCGCCCCACCTAGCCAAGCTGCGCGAGGTGGTTGGCTACGACCGCGCGCCCACACCGCGCCAGATCGAGTACATCCCCAGCCTCTCCTCCGGCATCAAGGCATCGGCGCTGCACCAGGACATCACGCTCACCCTGATCGGCGAGCGCGTGAACACGCTCGGCTCGCGCAAGGTCAAGCGGCTGCTGCTGAAGGATGACTACGACGGCGTGGCCGAGGTGGCCCGCGAGCAGGTGGACAGCGGCGCACACATGCTGGATGTGTGCGTGGCCATGACCGAGCGCCCCGACGAGAAGGAGCAGATGGTCACGCTGCTGAAGAAGCTGACCATGAACGTGGAGCTGCCGCTGGTGATCGACACCACCGAGCACGACGTGCTGGAGGCCGCACTGGCCATGTACCCAGGCCGCGCCCTAGTCAACTCGGTGTCGCTGGAGGGCGGGCGCGGCGCGAAGATCGACAAGGTGCTGCCGCTGGTGGCCCGCTACGGCGCTGCCACCATCACCATGACGATCGACGAGGAGGGCATGGCCCACAGCGCCGAGCGCAAGCTGGCCGTGGCCAAGCGCATCGCCCAGATCGCCCAGGATGAGTACGGTGTGCCCCACGAGGCGCTGGTCTACGACGTGCTGACCTTCCCGATCACCACCGGCCAGGAGGAGCTGCGCCGCGCCGCGATCGAGACGATCGAGGGCATCCGGCTGGTCAAGCGCGAGATCCCGGGCTGCTTCACCACGCTGGGCGTCTCGAACCTGTCGTTCGGCGTCGCGCCGCACGCCCGCGCCGCGCTCAACTCGGTGTTCCTCAAGCACGCGGTGGACGCAGGCCTGGACACCGCGATCATCAACCCGGCCCACATAACGCCCTACGCCGAGGTGCCCCAGGAGCAGCGCGAGATCTGCGAGGATCTGATCTTCAACCGCCGCGAGGACGCACTGGCCCGCTTCATCGGCTTCTTCGAGAACGTGAGCGCCGAGGAGGGTGACGAGAAGGCCGACCCAACGGCGGGCATGGGCGCCGCCGAGCGCCTGCACTGGAAGGTGGTGCACCGCAAGAAGGACGGCGTGGAGGCCGACATCGACACGCTGCTGGCCGAGGGCCTGACTGCAGCAGGCTACCGCACCGACAACCCCGCCGTAGCCGTGAAGGACGAGGCGACCGAGTCCTCGCCGCGCGGCGTGGTGGCGGTGGGCGTGCTGAACAGCGTGCTGCTGCCCGCGATGAAGGAGGTGGGCGATCTGTTTGGCTCGGGCCAGCTCATCCTGCCCTTCGTGCTGCAGAGCGCCGAGGTGATGAAGAAGGCCGTGGCCTACCTAGAGCAGTTCCTCGACAAGCTGGAGGGCAGCACCAAGGGCAAGGTGGTGCTGGCCACCGTCTACGGCGACGTGCACGACATCGGCAAGAACCTGGTGAACACCATCCTCTCGAACAACGGCTACACCGTCTACGACCTGGGCAAGCAGGTGCCGATCAACACGATCATCGAGAAGGCGGTGGAGGTGCAGGCCGACGCCATCGGCCTCTCGGCGCTGCTGGTCTCCACATCCAAGCAGATGCCGCTGGCCGTGCAGGAGCTGCACAAGCGCGGGCTGTCGTTCCCGGTGCTGGTGGGCGGCGCGGCGATCAACAAGCAGTACGGCCAGCGCATCTCGTTCATCGGCGAGGAGGAGCCGTACGAGGCGGGCGTGTTCTACTGCCGCGATGCCTTCGAGGGCCTGGAGACCATGGACAAGCTCTCCGACCCGGCGTTCCGCAGCGACTTCGTCGAGCAGACCCTGCGCGACGCCGAGCTGTCGCTGCGCGAGAAGCAGCGCGGGCGCATGGCCCTGGCCGACCTAGGCAAGGCCTCGCAGGAGGGCGAGCAAGTGCGCTCCGCCGCGCGCCGCGACAACCTCGTGCCCACACCGCCGTTCTGGGGCACCCAGGTGGCCACCCGCATCAAGCTACAGGATGTGGTGGACTGCCTGGACCGCAACGCGCTCTACCGCCTGCAGTGGGGCGCAAAGAACGCCAAAGGCCCCGAGTGGGAGAAGCTGAAGGCCGAGTTCGACGCGAAGGTGCGCGAGCTGGTGCGCGAGGCCGAGCGCGACGGCTGGCTAGAGCCGAAGGTGGTCTACGGCTACTTCCCGGTGCAGAGCCAGGGCAACGAGCTGATCGTCTACGACCCGGCCACCGTGGTGGGGTCGGAGGCTAAGGCGGGCACCACCCCGCGCGAGTTGACCCGCTTCGCCTTCCCACGCCAGCCCGAGCGCGAGCGGCTGTGCCTGGCCGACTACTTCCGCAGTGTGGAGGAGGGCGTCTACGATGTGGCGGCCTTCCAGATCGTGACGATGGGCCGCACGGTGGATGACCTGACCGAGCGGCTGCAGCAGGAGGGCGACTACACCCGCAGCTACTACATCCACGGCCTGAGCGTGTCGCTGGCCGAGGCGCTGGCCGAGCTGACCAACCGGATCATCCGGCAGGGCCTGGGCCTGCGCGGCGAGCAGGGCAAGCGCTACTCGTGGGGCTACCCGGCCTGCCCCGACCTGGATGAGCACGCCAAGCTGTTCTCCATCCTGCCCGCCGAGCGGATCGATGTGGAGCTGACCGAGGCCTTCCAGCTCATCCCCGAGCAGTCGACGGCGGCGATCGTGGTGCACCACCCCGAGGCGAAGTACTTTGCGATCGGGTCGGTGGGCGAGCGAGCAGCCCGCGATGTGGCCGATGTGGCGGCCAGCAGCTAGGCTGGCACACGGCCCCGGCCCTGCGGCGCTGCTGCGGGGCCGGGGCTTTTTTGTGGCGGGCGTCTTGTCCGCTCCCCTTCGCGCCTCCCCGCCTTCGTGGCTGGTCGGCCTGACCGTAGGCAATGCTTGCAGCGTTGCCCGGTCGGGCCGACCCCTTGCGGCCTCGATCATGGCGGCTCCTCGTTGGTGTTTGGTGCGTGCCCTGCGCGGGCGGCGGCTAGGGGCCTGCCCCTAGCAACCCCGCCATGGGGCGATGCCCCCTTGGAACCCCAATTTGAGGCGTTCCTATGCTGCTCACTGGCTGCTGGCATTCGTGCATATGGCCATCAAAACATCACCGGCACCTTCGCCGCATGGGCCGGGTGGGTAGGGCTGGCTCCGCCCAATTCTTCTAAGATGCTCGCGCCCCTTCACATCTTCGCGCCTTCGCAGTTCAAGAATCTTGGTGCCTTGGTGTCTTGGTGGTAAATGGTTTCCTTCCCCTTCGTGTCTCCGAGCCTTCGTGGTAGAGGGTTCTCCCCATCCTATTGGGCTAGATGGCTCATCCTTTTGGAGTACCCATACCCCGCCATTTGACGGATGCCGCGACTCGTGGTATTCTCCCGCAACCTTGCAACCCGGCTGTTGCGAGGGCATCCACGACAGATAATGAACCCATGGAGGTTGCATGGAGCGACCGCGCGCGGTACCTGATCGACGCGCCCACGTTCGGCGCGTTCACCCTCAGCCCACGTATCGGCTGAACAAATCTCTTGCCCTCTCGCTGCTCTTCGTCCTCGCACTGCTTCCCTTCTTCCCCTCCGTTGCCCACGCTGCGCCGGTGCTCTGGCTCCCCACGCCAGTTGGCGAGCGCTGGAAGATCTTGCAGGGCTATGGCTGCGGCAGCCACAATAGCTGGGACCGCTACGCCCTCGATCTGGTGAGCGAGGAGGGCCGCACCCGTGGCGCGCCGGTGCGCGCCGCCGCCGCTGGCACGGTGTTCGTGTGGGAGGGCGGCAGCGGCACGCTGATCATCGATCACGGCGGCGGCTTCTACACCCAGTACACCCATATGTCCAAGGCGCTGGTGCGCCCAGGGGCCAGCGTGCGCCAGGGCGATGAGATCGGCAAGGCGGGCGACCGAGGCTCACCCGGCACGCCGCACCTGCACTTCCACGCCTTCACGGCCACGGGCGCGTGGGCCAAGAACCGCCAGACCGTGCCGCTGAGCTTCGCCGAGGGCTACGACCTGCCCGACATCGGCGGGTGCAGCCAGCACCAGGGCAAGGAGCTAGTGGCCAGCGGCGAGGCCGCCAAGCCCGGCACGATCAGCTTCAGCAGCGACGCCCAGCCCAACCGCTGGTACCGCGACGATATGAAGATCGCCTTCCAGGGCGACGCGCTGGATGCGGGCTTCCGCGTGGGCTGGGATGCCGAGCCAAACGGCGATCAGCCCGAGCACACCGACAGCCCGGGCGGCGAGGCGCAGCTGGCATCGAGCGGCGAGGGCCTGCACACGCTGTATGTGCGCGGCTGGGATGAGCGCGGCCAGCAGGTGGTGGCGAGCTTCGGGCCGGTGGGCTTCGACCGCACCGCGCCAGCGCCAGGAGCGCCGGTGGAGAGCCAGACGGTGGCGGCCAGCGCCGAGGGCGCGGTGGTGCGCTGGGGCGCGGCCAGCGATGGCGGCTCGGGCGTGGCGGGCTACCGCATCTACCTAGGGCCAGATCCGGCTGGCACATCCGAGTGGTACGTCACCGCGCCCGAGGCCGAGGCCCCCGCGCTCGCGCCGGGCAGCTACACGCTGCGCATCCAGGCCCTCGACGCCGCCGATAACGCATCCGACTGGGTGACGGTGGGCACGGTGGTGGCGCAGTAGCCCCATGCCAGCGGCCAGCCCAGGGCGGGCTGGCCGCTGGTGCGGGTTTGTGGCCCGTCCACCTCGCGTGTCAGCCATTCCCCCGCGTGTGTCAAGAGCGTCCCCGCCTATGTCGCAGCTTTCCCCCACAGCGGGCGGATGCCCGCCCCTACAGCAATGATTGCATCGTGCGCACACCCAAGCGCTGAAGGCGGCCCCCTTGGAACCCCAATGTTGGGCGTTCCCGTGCTGAAAACTGGCTGCTGGTGTTCGTGCATAGAGCCATCCAAACACAAGCGACACCCTCGCCGCATGGGCCAGGGCTGACCCCGCCCCATTTTATACAATCTTTTATTCCCCTTCGCGCCTCCGCACCTTCGTGGTATTTGTGCTCTTCGCCCCCTTCGTGTCTTGGTGGTAAAGAAACTTCGTGTCTTCGCGTCTTCGTGGTAAACGGCTCCCCGCTCGCAGCGGGCATTTTTGCCGCGCGCGGGGCGGCGTGCTACCATGGGCTGTTCGTTTGGACTGAGGAAACATCCATGAGACGCATTTTTGCCTTCTGCATCGGCCTGGTGGTGGGGTGGCGGCTGTGGGATGCGCTGGGGCTGAACGCGGAAGTGCCCGCCACGCCCGCCGAACCGCCCAAGGCCACGCCCGCCGAACCGCCCAAAGCCGCGCCCGCCGAGCCGCAGCCGCAGGGCTACTGCACACGCTGCAAGGCCCAGCGCGCCATCCGCGACCCACACCCCGACAGCGCCAAGGACGGGCGGCCCATGCTGCGCGGCACATGCGCCACCTGCGGTGCGAAGATCGCCCGCTTCATCAAGGCCGACGAGCCTAGCGCGTCGTGAGCTATGCTACAATCGTCTGGCCGCCAGCTCTTGGCGGCATCGCTTCAGGACTGTGAGGGCATCGTCATGCAGAGTGATCTTGACCGGCTGATGGCAGAGCGCAATATCGATGCGTTGGTGGTGGAGGGGCCAGATGGCCTCGGCAGCGCAAACCCAGCCTACAACTACTTTGTCAAGGGTGAGCATATCACGGGCTTCGTCCTGAAAAAGCGTGGCGAGCCAGCCATGCTGGTGCACAGCGCCTGGGAGAAGCTGCAGGCCGAGAAGACCGGCCTGGTGCTGGTGGATAAAGACCGCTGGAACATGCGCGAGATCCAGGCCAAGGCCAGCAGCCGCCTGGAGGCCGTGGTCGAGTACCGGCGGCAGATCTTCACCGATCTGGGCATCGGCGGGCGCGTGGGCCTGTACGGCACCGTGAACGCCGGGCAGAGCTTCGCCACCTGGAGCCTGCTGGCGCAGGTGATCCCAGGCCTGGAGATCGTGGCCGAGTTCGAGAAGGATGTGATCTCGCAGGCGCGGCTCACCAAATCACCCGAGGAGGTGGAGCTGATGCGCGAGGTGGGCCGACGCGCCTGCGCGGTGATGCAGAGCGTGGTGGACTACATCCAGACCGGCCACGCCCAGGATGGCGGCGTGGTGGATGCGCAGGGCCAGCCGATCACCATCGGCATGGTGCGCTCGTACATGCGGCGCGAGATGGCCGCGCAGGGCATCGAGGATCCCGAGAACACCATCTTCGCCCAGGGCCACGACAGCGCGCTGCCGCACGCCACTGGCGACGACGCGGCGCAGCTGCGGCTGGGCCAGGCGATCGTGTTCGACTTCTTCCCGCGACAGATCGGCGGCGGCTACTTCCACGACATGACGCGCACCTTCGCCATCGGCTACGCGCCGCCCGAGCTGCAGGAGCTGTACGACACGGTGAAGGGCTCGTTCGACCTAGTGATGAGCGAGTTCGAGGTGGGCGCGCCCACCAAGCCCTACCAGGACATGGTCTGCAAGTATTTCGAGGATCGCGGCCACCCGACTATCGGCAGCCAGTACCCGATCGAGGAGGGCTACATCCACTCGCTGGGCCACGGCATCGGGCTAGAGGTCCACGAGGACTTTGGCTTCCCCTCGCTACAGGATCGCGGCGACGTGATCGGGCCAGGCGTGGTGTTCACAGTCGAGCCAGGGCTGTACTACCCGGGCCGCGACATGGGCGTGCGCCTAGAGGATACGGTGTACTGCCGCCCCGACGGCACGTTCGAGAGCCTCACGCCCTTCCCCATGGAGCTTGTCATCCCCATGAAGTAGGCGCGACGTGCGCGGGGCGGGCCATACCCGCCCCGCCGCGCCCCAAGGAGCTTGACGATGAAGGTCTACCTCATCCGCCACGCCGAGAGCGAGGAGAACGCGCTCGACCTGCGCTCGCGGGTGAGCCGCGCCGACTTCCAGGCCGTGCTGGAGCGCTCGTTCCACTCGCCGCTGACCGCGCGCGGCACCCAGCAGGTGCAGGCCACCATCCAGCGCCTAGCCGACGCCAAGATCGAGCGGCTCTACACCAGCCCCATGCTGCGGGCCGCCACCACCGCCAGCATCCTGGGCCAGGCGCTGGGCCTCGCCCCTGTGGTGGTGGACGACCTACGCGAGATCATGCCCACCGTTCGCAGCGGGCCGGGCAAGGTAGCCTCGCTACGCCGCCACTGGATCGGCTCGTACACCAAGATGCTCTGGCCCTTCAGCCGCCACGAGACCTGGGCCAGCGCCTACCGGCGCAGCCGCCGCGCCTGGCAGGCCATCACCGCCGAGCCAGCCCAGGAGGTGGCGGCGGTGGCGCACTACGGCACGATCAGCATGCTGCTGCTAGCCCTGCAGCGCAGCGGGCGCTGGCGTGTGGTGCAGCGCGACCGCTCGAACGGCGGCATCTCGATCGTGGCGGCGCGCTAGGCCCCGCCCGGCACCCGCGTATTTCGTCACCAAGCTGTCATGCTGCCACTTGTCATCCGCAGCAGTTCGCGGTACACTAGGCCAGGTACCCGATTACCCAGCGCCACAAAGAACATATGAGTGAAGCAACTCTTACGGCCCCCCGTGCCGACCTTACGCAATCGCTCCGCGAGGAGGCGTTTCTGACCCTGCTGCGCAATGTCGCGGTGGTCGCAGGAATCTTGCTGGTGAGCGGCGTGCTGATGGCCAGCACCAACACGCGGTCGCTCCCGATCACCATCCCCTGCGGCGGCGCGCTGCTGGGCACATGCTGGCTGGCCAACGTGCTGCGCAAGCGCGAGTGGTACCACTGGGCGGTGGGCTTCACGCTGGGCGGCATGGTGCTGGCCATCGTGCTGACGCTGCTCTACCACCCCCTGGAGACCAACCCCTTCATCTTCTTCACGCCGCTGATCGTTGTGGCATCCGGCCTGCTGCTGCGGCCCTCGTTTGGGTTTGTGGTGGCCACCGGCGCGCTGGGCATGGTGGCGCTGGCCGCCCTGATGATGGGCGACGGCTGGGAGGTGCTGGGGTTCCACTTTCTGCTGGCCACGACGCTGGCCTACATGAGCGCACTAGTGGGGTGGCGCATGGCGGTGGCCTTCTTGGCTGCGGTCGACTGGGCCATGGACAGCTACCTGAAGGTCGAGCGCCGCGAGGCCCAGCTGTTCGAGAGCGAGAAGCGGCTGCAGCGCGCCCTGCTGGAAAAGGACTTCCTCAACAGCCAGATCCTCCAGTCCAACCAGGAGCTTGAGCGCGCGCGCGCCGCCGCCGAGGATGCCAACCGGCTGAAGTCGCAGTTTGTGGCCAATATGTCGCACGAGCTGCGCACGCCGCTGAACGCGATCATCGGCTTCTCGTACATCCTGGGCCAGCAGCTCAAGGGGCCGCTGAACGAGGATCAGCTCGACTACCTCAAGCGCATCTACGACTCGGGCGAGCACCTGATGCGGCTGCTCAACGACATCCTCGACAACGCCAAGCTGGAGGCGGGCCGGATCGAGCTGCGCTGCGAGCCGCTGCTGATGGACGCGATCATCCACGAGACCATGATGACCGCCACCAGCCTGCTGCGCGACCGCCCGGTGGAGCTGCGCCAGGCCATCCAGCCCGATCTGCCGCCGATCTTCGGCGACCGCCTGCGCATCGCGCAGATTCTGCTCAACCTGCTCTCGAACGCCATCAAGTTCACCGAGCACGGTTCTATCACCCTCCGCGCCTTCACCATCCCTGCATCCGAGCTGCCCGCGCTCATCCCCAGCACCCAGGAGGCCGAGGCCCAGTGGTATGTTGTCGTTGAGGTGATCGACACTGGCATCGGCATCGCCAGCGAGCACCTCAACCTGATCTTTGAAGAGTACCGGCAGGCCGATGCGACGCTCTCGCGGCGCTACGGCGGCACCGGCCTCGGCCTGCCGATCAGCCGTCGGCTGGTCGAGCTGCACGGCGGCCAGCTCACCGTGGCGAGCACTGCTGGCGAAGGCTCGACG
The DNA here is from genome assembly GCA_009268125.1 of Chloroflexia bacterium SDU3-3. Classification (NCBI taxonomy): domain Bacteria; kingdom Bacillati; phylum Chloroflexota; class Chloroflexia; species Chloroflexia bacterium SDU3-3. Next base: position 463,453 of record WBOU01000003.1, read on the forward strand.
TTCCGCTTCAGCCTGCCAGTTGCCACGACGGTGCAGCTGCAGACTGTGGCTCTTGAGCAGGAAGTGTAGGATACCATGACCGTTCAGCCCGTTGAGGAAGCCTATATCATCCTGGTGGAGGATGACCCGAACTCGTACCTAATCGCCGAGGAGCTGCTGAAGCACGCTGGCTTCAAGAACGTGTACCACCGCAGCAGCGGGGCCAAGCTGATCGCGCTGGTCGATGCGCTGCCCAAGGTCGATCTGGTGCTGCTCGACATCGGCCTGCCGGGCGAGAGCGGCTTCACGATCATCCAGAAGCTGCGCGCCCACCCCAAGACCGCCGGGACGCATATCGCCGCCGTGACGGCCAACATCATGCACGAGACGAGGCTGCGCGCCAAGGACGCGGGGTTCAACAGCTTTATCAGCAAGCCCATCCGGCCCGACAAGATCACCGATCAGGTGCGGGCCATGCTGGAGGGCCGCACCTTCTGGTGGTAGGCGCGGCGCGCTGGCGACGCAAAGGCGGCGGGAGAGGTAGCGCCTCTCCCGCCGCCTTTGTATGTGGGCCACACCTACAGCTGGGCCAGCGCCGCATCCAGGGCCGCATCGGCATCCGCCGCGCTGGCAATGCCGCCCTGGGCCATGGCGGGCTGGCCGCCGCCGCGCCCGCCGAACTGGGCCACGGTGGCGCGCAGCAGCGCGCCGCAGTCGGGGGCGGCGGCCTGGGCCGGGCGGGCAAACACTAGCTGGGCGCGCTCGCCCACGGCGGCCAGCAGGGCCAGGCAGCCCGCCGCGCACAGGTGCCCGGCCAGAGCGCGCACCTCATCCACCGTCCGCCCGGCGAAGGCGCGGCGCACCACGCGCAGCCCGCCGCGCTCGACGGCCTGCGCGGCCAGCTCGGCGGCCTCGGCCAGCAGCAGCCGCTCGCTGGCCTGGGCCAGGGCCTTGCGGCTGCGCTCCTCGGCCTCGCGCAGGCGAGCCACCGCGTCGGGCAGCTCGGCGGGGGCCACGCTGAACACCCCGGCCAGCTGGGCGCTGACCGCATCCTTGGCCTGGTAGTCGCGCAGGGCGCGCCCGCCGCACAGGAACTCGACCCGCGTGAGCTCGCCCCGCCGCTCGGCGCGGCGGATGTGCACCACGCCCACCCCGCCGGTCGAGCGCGGGTGGGTGCCGCCGCAGGCCGAGTGGTCGAAGTCGGGCACCGAGACCACGCGGATGGGGCCGCTGACCTTGGGCGGCCTGCGCAGCGCGATGGTGGCCAGCTCCTCGGCGGTGACGAAGCGGGCCAGCACAGGCCGGTCCTCCCAGATCACCTCGTTCACCAGCGCCTCGGCCCCCGCCGCCTGCTCGGCGGACAGCTGGCCCTCGATGTCGATCGTCACCAGCCCCACGCCCAAGTGAAACGAGACCGTGCGCAGATCGTACAGCTGCTCCAGCGCCGCCGAGAGCATGTGCTGGCCCAGATGCTGCTGCATATGGTCGAAGCGCCGCGCCCAGTCGATCTCGCCCACCGCCGCATCGGCCGCAAGCGGCGCGGCCAGCCGGTGCCAGACCACGCCATCCTCCGCCTGGGTATCGATCACGGCCACCCCGCCCAGCAGGCCCTGGTCGCCCGGCTGGCCGCCGCCCTCGGGGTAGAAGGCGGTCTGATCGAGCGCCACCTCGTGGTGCCCGGCCTGCTCGCGCCGCCCCACCACCTGCGCGCTAAAGCTGCGAATATACGGGTCGGAATAATAGAGCCGTTCAGTTTGCATACGTCCTCCTCGAAAAGAAGTATACAATGGCTTGAATCAGCCGCATGCAGCAACGAGAGCGACCGGGCCGCGTCGGCCCCGCCAGAGCTGTAGCCACGACAGCAATAGAGAGAGAACACTATGACAGACCAGAGTATTGATCGGCCCAGGCTCGCCGCGCCCGAGATCTTTATGGCCGACATCGTGCTGCCCAGCCAGGCCAACGGGCACGGCACCATGTTTGGCGGCGAGGTGATGGCCAAGATGGACCGGGCGGCGGCGGTGGCGGCGCTACGATTCTGCCGCATGCCGGTGGTGACAGCCTCCACCGAGCGGATCGACTTCCGCACGCCCATCCAGCCCAGCGAGATCATCGAGGCCAGGGCCAAGGTCATCCACGCCGGGCGCTCATCCATGATCGTGCGCATCCACATCCACGCCGAGCACCCGCTGGAGGGCCACACACGGCTGTGCACCACCGGCTACTTCAGCATGGTGGCGATCGACAGCCAGGGCCGCCCAGCGCTGGTGCCCGAGCTGCTGCTGGAGGACGAGGAGGCCAGGGCCGAGTGGGCCATCGGCGAGGAGATCCGCCACAGCATCAAGGCCCGCCAGCAGCGCTAGGCAGCGCCACAGCACAAGACGAGGGCGGGCGCGGCACATATGCCGCGCCCGCCCTATGCTGCCTCGACGGTCGCTATCGCTCGCCCTTTGGCTCTAGGGTATCGCCCAGCAGCGCGCCGGTGAGCACGCCGCCCAGGAATGCGGCCACCGGGCGCGGCGGGCCAGCCAGCCACGCGATGATCAGGGCGGGAATAAGGTTTGTCAGATTCACGCGCACGCCCACCACGCTGCTGCCCTGGTACGAGGCCCGCACCAGGCCCATCGAGGCCGTATCGGGGGACTGCTGGGGGCTGCGGATGAACTCGCCGACGTAGGTTCCAACCAGTGCGGCACCCGCCACCACCACCAGCCGCGTCAGCATACCTTGCACTGCCATAGGCTCCTCGCTCTCTGCCGCTTCAAGAACTTCTTCCACGCCATTTGCAAGACCTGTGCCATTTCGGGGCTAGCCCTCGTCGAACATCGAGCGCTGCGCCATCAGCTGGTCGCTGGCCCAGCGCATGGGCTGGCGGCGCGGCATGGCCTTCACGCTCACGCCGCGCACGCCCGCCAGGGCCAGCACGCCCGCCACCGCCTGCTCGGCGATGCCAGGCGAGTTGGCCTGCTCGGAAAGGTGGGCCAGCCATGCGGTGCGCCGCCGCCCATCGCTGGCCACGCGGGCCAGCAGCTGCCCCGCGTCGATATTGTCTAGGTGGCCCAGCCTGCCGAAGATGCGCTGCTTGACCGGCCATGTGTAGGGCGCGATGCGCAGCCGCTCGCGGTCGTGGTTGGCCTCTAGCACCACCATGTCGGCGGGGGCCAGGGCCGCCGCCACCGCATCATCCCAGCAGCCCAGGTCGATGGCCACGCCCACGCAGCCCTCATCGGCGCGCAGGGTGTAGCCCACCGGCGCGGCGGCGTCGTGGCACACCGCGAAGCTCTGCACCAGGCAGTCGCCCAGTGCCGCAGCGCCGCCCACCGCCAGCTCGGCGGTGCGCACGCCCGCCAGCGCGGGGCCGAGCGCGGCCAGAGTCGGGCCGTTGGCCACCACCGTCAGGCCGTGGCGGCGCGCGAATGGCCCGGCGCAGTGGGTGTGGTCGCCGTGCTCGTGGGTCAGCAGGATGGCCGTCAGGTCGGCGGGGCGCAGTCCCTCGTGGGCCAGGTGGCGCTCCAGGGTGCGCTGCGCGATGCCGCAGTCCACCAGCAGAGCCGCGCCTGGCGTGCGCACCAGCAGCGCGTTGCCGCTGCTGCCCGAGGCGAAGGATGTGACATAGATCGTCATACGGCTAGGCCCGCAGCGCATCCAGGGCGCGCCGCAGATCGGCCAGAATATCGCCCGCATCCTCGATCCCCACCGAGAAGCGCACCATCCCATCGCTGATGCCGCGCTCGGCGCGCTGCTCGGGCGAGAGGTCGCGGTGCGAGGACATCATCGGCACGCTCACCAGGGTGTAGATATCGCCCAGGCTGGTGGCCGGCAGCACCAGCCGCAGCGCGTTCACGGCGCGAAACACCTGCTCGCGCCCGCCCTCGGCCAGCTCCACCGTCACCATCGCGCCGAACAGGCCGCCGAACACATCCGCCGCCAGCGCGTGCTGCGGGTGGCTGGCTAGGCCGGGGTAGAACACCCTCCCAACCTCGGGCTGCTCGGCCAGCCACGCCGCCACCTGGGCCGCGTTGGCGTTCTGCTGGCGCACGCGCAGCGCCAGCGTCTTCAGGCCGCGCAGCAGCGTAAATGCCTCGTGCGGGCCGAGCACCGCGCCCAGCAGCTTGCTGTAGCGCGCGAGCGAGCTGGCCACCAGCGGGGCGCGGGCCACCGCCACGCCGCCCATGGCGTCGCCGTGGCCGCCGATGTACTTGGTGGCGCTATGCACCACCAGATCGGCCCCCAGCAGCAGCGGGCGCTGCAGGATGGGCGTGGTCATCGTGCTATCCACCACCATGCGCGCGCCCGCCGCCTTGGCGCGCTGGGCCAGCGCGGCGATATCCACCACCTTCAGCAGGGGGTTCGAGATCTGCTCGACCAGCAGCACCTGAGGCGCGTGCCGCTCGATCGCGGCATCCACAGCGGCCAGATCGCACATGTCTACGAAGTGAACCTGCGCGCCCTGGTCGGCGAAGAAGCTCTGCAGCAGGCTGGTGGTCGCACCGTACAGGTCGCGCGCGGCCAGAATGCTGCCCACCTGCGGGCTGGTCTCGCCGCGCGGGGTGCCCGCCGCCAGGATGGCCGCGTGCAGCGCTGCCATGCCCGACCCAAAAGCCACGGCGGCGTGGCCGCCCTCGGCCACCGCCATGGCCCGCTCGAAGGCCTCGACCGTGGGGTTACCGTGGCGGGTGTAGACAAAGCCCTCGCCGCGCTCGAAGCACTCGTCGAGCTGCTCGGCACTGGGGTAGAGGTAGGTGGCGCTCGTGTAGATCGGGGTGGCGGTGGGGGTGGCCTTCGGCTGTCGATCACGCTCGCCCTCGTGCACCAGGCGCGTGGTCAAGTTCCAGCTCGATCGTTCTTCTTGGCTCATAGGGCTACCTCGCTGAGGAATAGGTGTCGGTGCCACGGGTCGGCAAAACAGCGCAGATCGGCAAAAGTATAGCATACGTTCCCCCCACCAACCCCGAAACGAGCGAGCCATTTACCACCAAGGATCCAAGGCACCAAGCGTACAAAACAGACGAATACCATGAAGACACGAAGGCAGCAAAGAAAAAGAACGATAAACCAGAGCAACGTATATCAAGCAAACGTATAATCAAGAGTACCCACAGATCATACAAGAGATTGCTCGATCACCATCGCCGGAAGCTTAATCACCATCGCCGGAAGCTTAATCACCATCGCCGGAAGCTTAATCACCATCGCCGGAAGCTTAATCACCATCGCCGGAAGCTTAATCACCATCGCCGGAAGCTTAATCACCATGTCTTTTGTCTAAAGAACACATCCCGCAGATCAAAACCTACATGCACTATCGCTCAATTAAAAAAAGCGGGGGCCAAATCTACCACCCGGCCCGTGCGGCGAAGGTGTTACGTATGTTTTGATGGCCATAGGCACGAACACCAGCCGCCAGCGATCAGCATAGGAACGCTCAACATTGGGGGGTTCGGAGGAGGCGATGCCCTCACATGGTGTCACTTGCTCTGGCGGAGCATTCGGATGCGGCACATGACGAGAGAACGCGTGCCAGGCCATGCACCGCATGGAAGATTCTCGATCTCACCCACCCGGCCCATGCGGCGAAGGTGCCGCTCGTGCACACTGGCCATATGCACGAACACCAGATGCCTGATTTCGGCATAGGAATGCTACAAATTGGGGGTTTCGAAGGGGGCAACGCCCCCTCGCGGGGTTCCTAGGGGCTGGCCCCGAGGCGCTGCCCGCGCAGGGCACACACCAACCAAACATCGACCAATGCCATCGCTGAAGGAAAAAACGCCCAGCGCCGACGGGAAAAGTGACACCTGTTGAGGGGCATCGCCCCATCGCGGGGTTGCTAGGGGCTGGCCCCTAGCCGCTGCCCGCGCAGGGCATCCACCCACCAACCATGAGGAACCATCATGATCGAGGCCGCAGCAGGTCGGCCCGATACGGAAACGCCTTCGAGAAATAACACCATGTGAGGGGCTAGCCCCGGTGCGCCGCTTTACCGCCAAAACAGCAAAAGGCACCCCCAAATAATCGGATAGTGAAGAAACCGCTACCCCACGTTGACAGCACCATAGCGCGGCGCTACAATGGCCCGCACGATGGCGTACACAGATAAGGAGCGTAGATGAAGCTACACGAATATCAGGCGCGCGACATCCTCGCCCGCTATAAGATCCCGGTGACTGGCGGCGGCGTAGCCTCTACGCCTCAGGAAGCGCGCGCCCTGGCCGAGCAGATCGGCGGGCGTGTGGTTGTGAAGGCGCAGGTGTTTGTGGGCGGGCGCGGCAAGGCGGGCGGCGTGAAGCTGGCCGACACCCCCGAGCAGGCCGAGCAGGTGGCGGGCCAGATCCTTGGCATGGACATCAAGGGCCTCACCGTCGAGAAGGTGCTCGTCGCCGAAGCGATCAGCTACGAGAAGGAGATCTACCTTGGCGTGATCATGGACCGCGCCAAGAAGAAGATCATCGTGATGGCCTCATCCGAGGGCGGCGTAGAGATCGAGCAGGTCGCCAAGACCAACCCCGACGCGATCGTGAAGATCGAGGCCGAGCCGATGCTGGGCCTGCAGAGCTTCCAGGCGCTCCAGCTGGCCTTCGGCATCGGCCTGACCGACGGCAAGCAGGCCCGCCAGTTCGCCCAGATCGCCTCGGCGCTCTACAAGGCCTACATGGAGACCGACGCCACCCTGGCCGAGATCAACCCGCTGGTGGTGCTGCCCGACGGCAAGCTCCAGGCCCTCGACTCCAAGATCGTGCTCGATGACTCCGCGCTGTTCCGCCACCCCGATCTGGAGGCCATCCGCGACGCATCCGACGAGCCGCTGGCCGAGCAGCACGCCCGCGAGGCGGGCATCACCTTCATCAAGCTCGATGGCGACATCGGCTGCATGGTGAACGGCGCGGGCCTCGCCATGGCCACCATGGACGTGGTGAAGCTCTACGGCGGCGAGCCGGCCAACTTCCTCGACATCGGCGGCGGCGCAGGCAAGGACAAGGTGAAGGCCGCGCTGCAGATCATCCTCTCCGACCCCAACGTCAAGGCCGTGATGTTCAACATTTTCGGCGGCATCACCCGCGTGGATGAGGTGGCCCGCGGCATCATCGCCGCGCTGGACGAGGTGGACACCGACGTGCCCATGATCGCCCGCCTGGTGGGCACCAACGCCGAGGCAGGCCGCGCCCTGCTGGCCGAGTCCAAGCTCATTGCCGCCGAGACCCTGGCCGACGCCGCCCAGAAGGCGGTGGCGGCGGCGCAGGCCCGCGCCTAGCACGCCATCGAATAGCACAAAGGCCCCAAGACACAGCGGTAGTTTGCTGTATCTCGGGGCCTTTGTGTAGCCGCTAGGCGTCGATCTCGGCCAGAAAGCCCTCAAGCATCCGCAGCTCGTCGCGGTCGCCCGCTGCTTCCAGCAGGCGCTGGGCCTGGGTGCGGCAGATACTACGCTGCTGGGCCAGCGCATCCTCGCCCATGCGCGCCGCCCACTCCATGTCGCGCCGCAGCAGCGCGATCTGCAGCTCGGCCTCGGTGTAGCGCAGCGACACGGCGGGCAGCTTCTCGATCTTGGCCTCGGGGTACTGCGTGTTGGCCACCAGTGCCAGCGGGTCGATCTTGAAAAGGCCCGCCAGCAGCACCACTGTGCGCTCGCTCGGCTGGGCCATCCCCATCTCGAAGTGCGAGACCGCAACCCGCGATGCCGCGATGCGCTCGGCCAGCTGCTGCTGGGTCCAGCCGCACTGGCTGCGCAGCCGCGCGATGCGCTGCCCGAGCGTCTCGGGCGGCTCGTGTCGGCCCATGCGCGCTCCTCCCCTCACCCATCATCGCCCACGGCCAGGGTGCCGTGATTCTGCATTGTAGCACGTGCGCCCGCGCTCCCATCCCCTAACTACAAAGCGTGCAGGGCCGATGCGCTCTTGATTCACCGAAACTTCTTTACCACGAAGACACCAGGGCTCGAAGGTTTGTATCTTTTTCCTTCGAATCTTCAAGCCTTCGTGGGTCTTGCCTCCTTTTTTCCTTGCTGCCTTGGTGGTATAAACCTGCTGCCGAACAAGAACACAGCGGCCCCACAACAGGTGAGGCGCAGCGGCCTGCGGCTACAGCTTCAGACGCACGACACAGTGCAAAACGCTCGTATAATAGAGAGCGCGACCCAGCCGCGTAAACGAGAGCTGGGCCGCTCACGACGACGCCCCGACGGCACCGCAGCCGCCGGAGCAAGGGAGAGCTGCAATGACCAAGTGGACCGAGCAGACCATCCACGCCAACGGCATCGACATTCACTTCTGGCGCACCGGCACGGGCAAGCCCACCATCCTCTGCGCCCACGGCCTCACCGACCACGGCCACTGCTGGAGCCTGCTGGCCAGCCAGCTTGAGGGCGAGTACGACCTGATCATGCCCGACGCACGCGGCCATGGCAAGACCAGCGTCCCCGAGAAGGGCTACCGCACCCAAGACCGCGTGGCCGACGCAATCGGCCTGCTGGACGCGCTGGGGCTGGAGAAGGTCGCGATCATCGGCCACTCGATGGGCGGCGAGTCCAGCGGCATGCTGGCGGCCCTGCACCCCGAGCGCGTGCACCTCGCCATCCTCGAAGACCCCGCGTTCTTCTACAACGAGGCGCGCGACACCCCGCCGAATGTCGACCAGTGGGCGGCGGAGCACAAGAAGGTGCAGGAGGCCAGCATCGAGCAGCTGGTGGCGCATCAGCACCAGCAGGTGCCCAGCTGGGATGAGCGCGTGCTCTACGACTGGGCCGAGTCGAAGAAGCAGCTCAACCTGCACGTGTTCGACTGGCTGCGCGAGCCGGTCACACCATCTGCCGAGTATCTCCCCAAGATCCGCGTGCCCACCCTGATCATCACCGCCGAGGCCGAGCGCGGCGCGATCATCAGCCCGAAGATCGAGCAGGAGATCAGGCAGCTGAACCCCAGCATTGAGGTGACGCGGCTTGCAGATGCCGGTCACTGCGTGCGCTACGAGCAGCCCGAGAAGTACGAGCAGATCGTACGCGCATTCCTGGCCGAGCACATGCCGCGCTAGGCCGCAGGGAGCACGTGTAAACAGCGCACCTCGGCGCGGGGTCGGCCTACGGTCGGCCCCGCGCCCGTTTTCTTTCGTGTCTTCGCACCCTCGTGGTTATTCGTTCCCTTTCTCACCTTGGTGTCTTGGTGTCTTGGTGGTAAACGACCGCTCGGCACTCCGTCGCTGGCACGATTGACACGGGCGGCCAAGCTATGGTAAGCTTCTTTCGTTCGTACTCGCACGTGGAGGATTTCCTAGGATGGCTCTTCTGCTGATTATCAGAGCAGCAAGCTAGATATTCCTGGGATACGTGCGCCTTTTTTCCAGAAACTAAACGACTGAACGACCATACATGAGCCGCGGCGCAGGCATCTGCATCGCGGCGTTTTTATGTCAAACGAAGGGACGACTATGTCAATCTTGAACGTCGGCGGCCTGACCAAATTCTACGGAGCCGAGCACATCTTCAGCGACATCAGCTTTCAGGCGGCGCGCGGCGACAAGATCGCGCTGGTGGGCGTGAACGGCGCGGGCAAATCGACTCTGATGAAGATCATCGGCGGGGTGGAAACGCCCGACAAGGGCGGCGTGTACATGGCGCGCGGCACCCGCGTGGCCTACCTGACCCAGGAGGCCCAGTTCAGCGGCGCGCTGACCCTATGGGAGGAGATGGAGGCTGCGCTGAGCTACCTGATGGAGCTTCGCCAAGAGATCAGCACGCTAGAGCACCGCATCGCCGACACCAGCGCGCCCGACTGGGAAGAGCAGATGGAGCGCTACGGCGAGCTGACCGCCAAGTTCGAGCACAGCGGCGGCTATGAGATCGAGCGGCGCATTGAGCGCACGCTGGATGGGCTGGGCTTCACCCACGAGCAGTGGCACCAGAAGGTCGGCCAGTTCAGCGGCGGCCAGAAAACCCGTGCCGCGCTGGCGGCGGTGCTGCTTTCCGACCCCGACCTGCTGATGCTCGACGAGCCGACCAACCATCTCGACCTCGCCGCGCTTGAGTGGCTGGAGCGCTTCCTCAAGCAGTGGGATGGCACACTGATCGTGATCTCCCATGACCGCTACTTTCTGGACAAGGTGACGAACCGCACGCTTGAGGTGGCCTTCGGCAGGCTGGATGGCGACTACCCGGCGGGCTACAACAAGTACCTTGAGCTGAAGGCCGCAAAGCTTGAGCTGCAGCTCAAGCAGTTTAGCCGCCAGCAGGCCGAGATCGCCAAGACCGAGGAGTTTATCCGCCGGTTCAAGGCCGGCCAGCGCAGCAAGGAGGCGCGGGGCCGCGAGAAGCGGCTCAACCGCATGAAGGAGGGCTGGGTCGGTGGCAGCGGGCGCGGCACCAAGCTGATCGACCGCCCCGAGACGCAGAAGAAGCTGGCCATGAACCTGGCCACCGACCTGCGCAGCGGCGAGCGCGTGCTGAGCCTCGACAAGCTGGTGGTGGGCTTCGCCAACCAGGCCGACGGCCAGCGCACCGCCAAGGTGCTGCTGCGCGCCCCCGAGATCGAGATCCAGCGCGGCCAGCGCGTGGCCCTGATCGGGCCGAACGGCTGCGGCAAGACCACCCTGCTGCGCACGATCATCGGCGAGCACCCCGCGCTCAGCGGCGGCACCCGGCTGGGCTACAACGTGAAGATGAACTACTACGCCCAGACCCACGAGGGCCTGAACCCCCAGGCCAGCGTGCTCGACGAGATCTGGCGGGTCAACCCCGACCTGAAGGAGACCCAGGCCCGCACGCTGCTGGGCCGCTTCCTGTTCAGCGGCGACGACGTCTACAAGCGCATCGGCGACCTCTCCGGCGGCGAGCGCAGCCGCGTGGCGCTGGCCCAGCTCACCCTGATGGGCGGCAACCTGATGGTGCTCGACGAGCCGACCAACCACCTCGACATCGACGCCCGCGAGGCGCTGGAGACCGTGCTGAACGAGTACCCCGGCACCATCCTGTTTGTGTCGCACGACCGCTACTTCATCGACGCGGTGGCCGACACGATCTGGTCGGTGAACAACAGCACAATCACGCCCTTCGAGGGCACCTACAGCGAGTGGGCCGATGCCAACGAGGCCGCGCAGAAGCCCAAGGCCGAGCCTGCACCTCAGCCCAAAGCCGAGCCTGCCAAAGTTGCCGAAACACCCAAGCCCGCTGCGCCCCCCCAGCCCAAGGCTCCGATCTCGAAAGATCAGCAGCGCGACGAGCGCAAGCGCCAGCGCCAGCTCTCCAGCATCGAGAACGAGATCGCCCGGCTTGAGGCCGAGCTGAAGCAGCTAGAGCAGGAGATGAACGCAGCCAGCGAGAAGAGCGACCACAAGAAGGTCACGAACCTGGGCATCCAGTACACCCAGGTGCAGGAGAAGCTGCAGACCCGCTACGACGAGTGGGCCGCCGTGGCGGGCTAGGAGCGCGGCGCGGGTGGGCACGGCGGGGGTGCCGCGCCCACCCAAAAAATGCATCATACCGAAAACTCGTGGCACAAATCACAGCGATCTGATCTATAATGGCGGATACAATTTCCCCAACGAAGCACCCTATAGAATCAACCCGCCAAAGATAGAAACGAGCAGATACATGCAACAGTACCTTCGCTCGCAGCTCTCGCTGCTGCGCCGCATGTACCGCCGCCGCTTTCCCAACCGCACCGCAGGCCTGCGCGACGAGATCGCCTTCTGGGACAAATGGTTTCGCACACGCGGCCTTGAGTGGCCCGACGACTACCGGCAGCGGCTCGACCCGCAGCGCCCGCTCGCCGCACACCTGCGCCCCCTAGCCGATCAGGTTGACGCCGAGGCGGTCGACATCCTCGATGTGGGCGCGGGGCCGCTAACCATCGTCGGGATGCAGCACCCGTCGAAAACGCTGCGGATCGTGGCCACCGACCTTCTCGCCCCCCACTACGACATGCTGCTCGCGCGATACCAGATCACCCCGCCCATCCGCACTATCGCGGTGGCCGCCGAGCAGGTAGAGCGCCATTTTGGCCCCGACCGCTTCGACATTGTCCATGCCCAGAACTGCATCGACCACACCGAGAACCCGCTGGTCGCCATCCAGTCGATGCTCGTGGCGACGCGGCCCGGCGGCTGGATCGTGCTTGGGCACGAGGACAACGAGGCCGAGCGCGAGGGCTATACCAGCCTCCATCAATGGAACTTCACCGTAGATCGCGGCGACTTTGTGGTGGAAAGCCGCACCGCGCGGATCAATATCACCCAACAGCTGGCCACGCGTGCTGCCACATCCTGCGCGCTCGAAGGGGGTTGGCTCAGCGTCACCATCCAGAAGCGCCTCGCACTTGCCTAGGCAGAATCCACGCTCTTTTTATTAAAAAGTGGTAAAAACTCGGCAATCCTACCCTAGCCGCGCCTAGCAGCATCGGCTATGCTCAGGAACACATGGCAGGAGATAGCGATGGGCACCCCAATGCCCAACACCTCCTCGCACCGTTCCGCACACAAGGAGCATTGTCCATGCTGCTATCCCACCGACTCCGCACCAGCGCCGCCGCCATCGCCACGCTGGGCATGCTGGCGCTGCCGCTCTCGCCGCTCGCGCCCGCGCCCGCGCAGGCCATGCCAGCCAGCCAGAGCACCCAGGAGCAGTGCCGACCCGACGGGATGTACCAGACCCCCGGCGTCAACACGCCCTACTGCCTCGCCTACGACACCAGCGGGCGAGAGAAGCTGGGCAGCGACCACGGGCGGCGGATCATCGGCTACTTCGCCAGCTGGCGCACCGGCAAGGATGGCACCCCCGCCTTCTTGGCCAGCAACATCCCGTGGGATAAGGTCACCCACATCAACTACGCCTTCGCCAGTGTCAGCAGCCAAAACAAGATCGCGATCGGCGACACCGCCAGCGCCGACAACCCCGCCACCGGCATGACATGGCCGGGTGTGGCTGGGGCCGAGATGGACAGCGCGCTGGCCTACAAGGGCCACTTCAACCTGCTGAACAAGTACAAGAAGCAGCACCCCAGCGTCAAGACGCTGATCTCGGTGGGCGGCTGGGCCGACACCAGCGGCTTCTACACCATGACCACATCCGACGCCAGCACGGTGAACACCGCAGGCATCAACACCTTCGCCGACTCGGTGGTGACCTTCCTGCGCACCTACGGCTTCGACGGCGTGGATATCGACTACGAGTACCCCACATCCATGAAAGATGCGGGCAACCCGATCGACTGGGCCACCGCCAACCCGCGCCGCGCGGTGCTGATGAAGGGCTACGTGGCCCTGATGAAGACCCTGCGCGAGAAGCTCGACGCGGCGGCGGCGCAGGATGGCAAGTACTACATGCTCACCATCGCAGCCCCCACATCCGGCTACCTGCTGCGCGGCATGGAAAACTACCAGGTCACCCAGTACCTCGACTACATCAATCTGATGTCGTACGACCTGCACGGCGCATGGAACCAGTACGTCGGCCCCAACGCCGCGCTCTACGATCAGGGCAACGACGGCGAGCTGGCCAGCGCCAGCATCTACACCACCCAGCAGTACGGCGGCATCGGCTACCTCAACACCGACTGGGCCTACCACTACTTCCGCGGCGCGGTGCAGTCGGGCCGCATCAACCTGGGCGTGCCCTACTACACGCGCGGCTGGAAGAACGTGAGCGGCGGCACCAACGGCCTGTGGGGCACCGCCCCTGGCAGCGGCTGCGCCACCGGCCTCAGCACCTGCGGCGACGGCGCGCGCGGCATCGACAACCTGTGGCACGACAGCAACGCCGACGGCTCGGAGATCGGCGCTGGCTCCAACCCGCTCTGGCACGCCCAGAACCTCCAGCATGGCATCACCCCTAGCTACCTGGGCGTCTACGGCCTCAACCCCAGCGCCGACCCCGAGGACAAGCTCACCGGCAGCTACGCCCGCTACTACGACAGCGGCCTGGTGGCCCCGTGGCTCTGGAACGCCCAGAAGAAGGTCTTCATCTCCACCGAGGATGAGGAGTCGCTGGCGGCCAAGGCCCAGTATGTGATCGACAAGGGCATCGGCGGCGTGATGATCTGGGAGCTGGCGGGCGACTACGCCTACGACGCCAGCCGCAACGGCGGCAAGGGCGAGTACTTCATGGGCACCACGCTCACCAGCCTGCTCTACGACAAGTTTCGCACCGCCACACCCTACGGAGCAAAGCGGGCCAACGACACCATGCCCACCGGCACGATCAACATCAAGGCCGAGCTGGTCGAGTTCGCCCTGGGCGACAACAACTACCCGATCAATCCCAAGCTGCGGCTCACCAACAACAGCACCATGGCCATCCCGGGCGGCAGCGAGTTCCAGTTCGACTACCCCACCACCGCCCCCAGCACCATGGCCGACCAGTCGGGCTTTGGCCTGAAGGTGATCAGCAGCGGCCACACCGGCGCGAACAAGGGCGGCCTAAAGGGCGACTTCAACCGCGTGTCGTTCACCCTGCCCTCGTGGCAGAGCATCCCGGTGGGCGGCAGCGTAGATGTGGCCCTAGTCTACTACCTGCCGATCGCCGGGCCGTCGAACTTCGTGGCCAAGGTGGGCGGCCAGAGCTACCTGTTCGCCTCCGAGTACCCCCGCACCAGCGGCGGTGCCACCACGCCCACCGCCGTGGGCACGGCCACGCCCACCAAGACCGCGGCCCCCACCGCCGTGGGCACAGCCACGCCCACCAAGACCAGCGGGCCGACCGCCACACCCACCAAGACCGCAGCGCCCACCGCCACGCCCACCGGCAGCACTTGCACCGCCCCGGCCTGGAAAAGCGCTGATGTCTACACCGGCGGCGCGCAGGTGAGCCACGGCGGACACACCTGGCAGGCCCAGTGGTGGACCCAGGGCGAGGAGCCGGGCGTGACCACCAGCGGCGTGTGGCTGGATAAGGGCGCGTGCGCCGCCACGGCCACCGCCACCACGGCGGCCACCAGCACGCCCACCAAGACAACGGCCCCCACCACGGTGGCCACCAGCACGCCCACCAAGACCGCAGCGGCCACCAGCACGCCCACCAAGACCGCAGCGCCCACCGCCACGCCTACGGCCACAAGCTCGGTCAAGGCATGGGCCGCTGGCACCGCCTACAAGGTTGGCGACCTGGTCACCTACAGCGGCGTTACCTACCGCTGCCTCCAGGCCCACACCGCGCTGGTAGGCTGGGAGCCGCCGAACGTCCCCGCGCTCTGGCAGGCATCCTAGTCCACCTCTAGAGCGCGCCATAGGGCGTATGCACAGCGACGGCGCGGGATTAATCCCGCGCCGTCGCTGTGCGTGCATCAGCGTAACGCTGGGGGCGGGCACAGCATTCACTCCCATTCCCCCTCTTGGCATCTTGCTATCTTAGTGGTAGACGATTCTTGTTCCCCCTTCGTGTCTTCGCGCCTTTGTGGTAAACGGTTCTTTTGCTCCCTTGGTGTCTTGGAGTCTTGGTGGTAAACGGTTCTCGTTCTCCCCTTCGCGCCTTCGTGGTAAACGGTTCTTTCCCAGCCCGTCGGACTGCGTGTGCGAACGTGGTACTATAGGCCAAACCTGTCGTGCCGCGAGGTCTCTATGCACCACCGACTGTCACTCGAACACATCCGCGAGGCCGAAAGCATCATCGACCCCATCTTCCGCAACACCCCGCAGTACGTCGCCGAGCCGCTCGGCCAGGCGCTCGGCGCGCGGCTGCTCGTCAAGGTCGAGACCCTCAACCCCATCCGCAGCTTCAAGGGGCGCGGGGCCGCCTACTACGCCGCCAGCGCCACACCCGGCCAGCCGATCATCACCGCCAGCGCGGGGAATTTCGGCCAGGCCATGGCCTACGCATGTCGCCAGCGCGGCATCCCGCTCACCGTCTACGCCAGCGTCAACGCCAACCCGCTCAAGGTCGAGCGCATGCGCGCCATGGGGGCCAGCGTGGTGCTGCACGGCCAAGATTTCGACGCCGCCAAGATCGAGGCCAGGCGCGTGGCCGAAACGACCGGCGCGGCTATGGTCGAGGATGGCCGCGACCCGCGCATCTCCGAGGGCGCGGGCACTATCGGCGTCGAGCTGCTGCGCTCGGTGGAGCCGTTCGACGTGCTGCTGATCGCCCTCGGCAACGGCGCACTGCTCGGCGGCGTTGCCCGCTGGGTGCGCCACCACGCCCCCCACATCCAGATCGTGGGCGTGGCCGCCAGGGGCGCGCCCTGCATGGAGCAGTCGTGGCGCAGCGGCGCGTTGGTCGAGACGCCCAGCATCAGCACCATCGCCGATGGTATTGGCACCCGCATCCCCATCCCCGAGGCCCTGGCCGACATCTCGGGCAGCATCGACGACATCATCCTCGTCAGCGACCCCAGCATGATCGCCGCCATGCGCCTGGCCCACCGCCACCTCGGCCTGGTGCTGGAGCCATCGGGCGCGGTCGGCATCTCGGCCCTGCTGGAGCACGGCGCGCGCTTCCGGGGCAAGACCGTGGCCACCGTGCTGTGCGGTGGCAACCTCACCCCCGAGCAGATGCAGACATGGCTCGGCTAGCATACAGGAAGGACGCATGACCAGCGAGCTAGACAACATCGCGGTGGTGCTGATGCACACCCGCGACGTGCGCAACATCGGCGGGGCGGTGCGCGCCATGAAAAACACCGGCCTCAGCCAGCTGCGGCTGGTCGCGCCCGCGCCCTTCGCCGCCGAGGACATCACCGGCATCGCCCACCGCAGCGAGGATGTGCTGGCCAGCATGCGCGTGGTGCCTACGCTGGGCGAGGCCCTGGCCGACGCCACCTATGTGGTGGGCACCAGCGCCCGCGCCCGGGGCGACCTGCCCGCGCGCTCCGATGTGCGCACCCTGGCCGCCGAGCTGCGCGCCCGCGCCCAGCGGGGCCGTGTGGCCCTTCTGTTCGGGCCGGAGGATAACGGGCTGGACAACGCCGCGCTCGACCGCTGCCACGCCCTGGTGCGCCTGCCGATCAACCCGGCCTACACCTCGCTCAACCTGGCCCAGGCCGTGCTGCTGCTGGGCTACGAGCTGTGGATGGCCGCGCCCGCCCAGCCCGCCCAGCCCGCCGCATCATCCCAGCCCGCCACCGCCGCCGATCTAGAGCAGTGCTTCGCCGAGGCCGAGCGGGCGCTGCAGGCCATCCAGTTCTTCAAGAGCGGCAGCGCCCCCACCATGCGCGCGCTCCGCCAGCTGCTGCAGCGCGCCGAGCCGCAGGCCCGCGAGGTGGCGCTGCTCACCGCCATCGCCCGCGAGGTGCAGGCCTTCCTGCGCCGCACAGCCAGCCAGTAGAAAAAAAGAGGCGGGGCCACCATCTGGCCCGCCTCGCTCTATCCTGCTGCCGCTAGCGCTGGGATGCGCTCGCGCTTGGGGTTCGGGTGAACCCAATGGCCATCGTCGCCATAGCGCTAGATCGCCCGCTCCTGTATGCCAGCCACCATCGCCAGCACCCGGTCGACGCCCACCGGCGTGCGCGACACCAGCGGCGCGCTGCCATCCTTCTCCACCAGCACCACTGCAAACGCGCCCGGCTCGATGCGGAAGCGCTCGCGGGCGCTGGCCACGTTCGGCAGCGCCCCGTCGAGGATGTGCATCACCAGCGTCTCGTGGGCGGCGAGCTCGCCCTCGCGGCCCTCCAGCATGCGCTGTTGCGAAAGAAAGTCTGGGTCATCGCCCGCCGAGGCAAACACCAGCAGCAGGCGGCTCTTCCAGCGATACTGATCGATTTCTAGCATGTCCTTCTCCCTTTCGCGATGCGATAAAGATCACTAGCCGTTCACCACGTTGCCGCCGTTGGGGTGCAGCACCTGCCCAGCCATGTACGACGAGTCGTCCGAGGCCAGGAACACAAAGCAGTTGGCCACCTCCTCGGGCTGGCCGGGCCGCTTCATCGGCACATCCGAGCCGAAGGTGGCCACCTTCTCGGGCGGGAAGGTCGAGGGGATGAGCGGCGTCCAGATCGGGCCGGGGGCCACGGCGTTCACGCGGATGCCCTGCTCGATCAGGGCCTGCGAGAGCGAGCGCGTGAACGCCACAATCGCGCCCTTGGTCGAGGAGTAGTCCAGCAGCATGGGGCTGCCTTGGTAGGCCGTGACCGAGGTGGTGTTGATGATCGCGCTGCCTTTGCCCAGGTAGGGCAGGGCCGCCTTCACCAGGTAGAACATGCCAAAAATATTGGTGCGGAACGTCCGCTCAAGCTGCTCGGATGTGATGTCGGCGATGCTCTTCTGGGGGTGCTGCTCGGCGGCGTTGTTCACCACCACATCGATCCGCCCAAGCTCGGCCACGGCGCGCTCCACCACCTGCGCGCAGAACGACTCGTCGCCGATGTCGCCCGCCAGCAGCATGGCCCGCCGCCCGTACTGCTCGACCATCCGCTGGGTCTCCTGGGCGTCGTCGTGCTCCTCGCGGTACACGATCACGCTGTCGGCGCCCTCTTTGGCAAAGGCCACCGCCACCGCCCGCCCGATGCCGCTGTCGCCGCCGGTGATCAGGGCCACCTTATCGCGCAGCTTGCCGCTGCCCTGGTAGCGCTGGTCGTCGGCGTTGGGGCGGGGCGTCATCTCGCTTTCGCGGCCAGGGCGCTGCGACTGCTGCTGCGCTGGCAGGGTCTGCTTTGATTTCTGCTCAGACATGGCGCGCTCTCCTTCAGCATATTGCTTTCTTCCGGCAGCTACTGCAACGACTATGCCAGCAGCGCAGCAATATCGCCAAGGATCAGGGCAGCTAGCGCACCTTCTCCAGCAGCTCGTGGATGCGGTCGTGGGTGGCGATGGTGAAGGCCACGCTGTTCAGCGCGTAGGGGGCCACCTCCTCGGGCTGCAGCGAGCAGAGGAAGTGGTTGCCGCCGCCGTTCAGGGCCTCGTGCTCCGACTCGCTCATGCAGAAGGCCGTGAAATTGCCCATAATGTAGCGCGGCAGCTGGAACGGCGCGCTGGCGTGCGGCGGCACGCTCACCCACTGGGCGATCTTGGGGATAGTGAAGACCATCGGCTCGCTGCTGGTGTTGCGCAACGTGATCAGCGGCTCGCGGGTGGGCGGCAGCGTGAAGCTGGCCTCCGCGCAGCCCGACTCGCTCAGGGTGATATCGGCGGGGGCGGACGAGAGCACATAGCTGGTGCCCACAAATGCCGTGGCGGCGATCGCCAGCGCTGCGACGGCGGTGATCAAAATCTTGCGCATGGTCGCTCCTTCTCTGCGCCCCTAGTATAGCCGCTCGGGGCATCCACATCCAGCCCCCATGCGTAGCATCATACACGCCGAGGCGGTGGCCAACGCCCTCGGGTTCCCAACACGACACACAAAAAGGACACTCGCCAATGCGTGCGATCATTGCTGGGGCCGGACCAGCCGGCTTTGCGGTGGCCAAGTGGCTTACCGACCGTGGGTTTCAGGTGGTGCTGCTGGAGAAGCGCGACGTTCCAGGCGGCAAGGTCTCGGCCTGGCGCGATGCCGACGGCGACTGGGTCGAGAGCGGGCTGCACGTGTTCTTCGGGGCCTACCAGAACCTGCTGGGCTTCCTAGAGGAGTGCGGCCTGGGCGACAGCTTCGACTGGAAGCCCTCGGAGATGATCTTCGCCTCGCCCGAGCACGGGCGCACCGGCATCCGCTTCGTGCCCAGCCTGCCGCCGCCGCTCAACGGCCTGGCGGGCGTGGCCGCCACCAAGCTCCTCTCGTGGCCCGACAAGCTGCGCATGGCCCTGGGCCTGCTGCGCCCGATCTTCGGCTCGCAGGCCTACATCGACGCGCAGGACGAGCAGACCTACAGCGCCTGGCACCTGCGCCACGGCATGGGCCAGCGCTCGCTGCGCGGCATCATGGACACCATGGCGCTGGCGCTGAACTTCCAGAATGCCGACAATGTCTCGGCCAAGCTGCCGCTCACCGCCATGCTGCACTTCGCCCAGGAGCCAGGGGCCGCCCGCATGGCGCTGGTGAAAGGCTCGCCCCACGAGCGGCTGTGGCTGCCGCTGATCGAGCAGCTGCGCCAGCGCGGCGCGGAGATCCGTCTGGGCGCGCGCGTGCGCGAGATCCAGTACGACGCGGCCAGCGACAGGGTGGCCGGGTTCCTGATGGAGGACGGCGAGCTGCTCACAGGCGACGTGTACATTTCGGCCATGCCGGTGCACAGTCTGCGCAAGGCCCTGCCCGCTGTCCTGAAGGAGCAGCCGTTCTTCGGCGATCTGCGCCACCTAAAGGGCCAGCCCGTGATCACCGCCCAGCTGTTCTTCGACCGCATGGTCACGGATGAGCGCAACCTGATCTTCAGCGCGGGCACCCGCCTGAGCGTCTACGCCGACATGCCGCTGGTTGCGCCCGACTACAACCATGGCAAAGGCTCCATGATCGAGCTGGTGGTAGCCCCCGCCGCCGACATCATCGGCCTAGAGGACGAAGCCGTGGTGCAGATCATCCTAGATGAGTTCTACAAGCTGCACCCCGCCGCCCGCGAGGCCACGCTGCGCAAGTACACGCTGGTGCGCATCCCCAACTCGGTCTACCAGGCCCGCCCAGGGGTGGACAAGTACCGCCCCGACCAGGCCACGCCCGTGCCCAACCTGTTCCTGGCGGGCGACTTCACCCAGCAGGAGTTTCTGGCCTCGATCGAGGGGGCCATCCGCAGCGCCAAGCGCTGCGTGCAGCGGATCGACCGCGCCGTGGCCCAGGGCCAGATCGCGCCGCCGCAGGCCGAGCAGATGGTGTACAATCATGTCACGCCGTAGCCCAAGCGCTTGGCGCGGGTTCCCTGTCGCAGAGCAGAAGGCAGGAGATCATGCAGCCCGAAACCCTCCTCAACCAGCGCTACCACGTGACTGAGACCATCGAGACAAGGCCCGACGCGCAGCTGCTGCGCGCCAGCGACACTCAGCGCCAGCAAGGGGTGCTGATCGAGCTGGCCGCGCTGGCCCCGCCCGCCCGCGAGGCGATGGCCGCGCTGGCCCGCCAGATCGCCGGGGCGCAGCACCCGCTGCTGCTGCCCCTGATCGACCACTTCGCCACCGAGGGCGGCTACGCTCTGGTCTGCCCCGACCTGGGAGAGGCAGTGGAGCCGCAGCAGCTGCCCGAGCGCGAGGCGCTGGGCCAGATGGCCGTGCTGCTCGACCTGGTCGAGCAGTTCCACACCAGCGCGCCGCCGATCTGCATCGGCGCGGTTGGCCCCAGCGACCTGCGGGCCGACGCCCAGAGCTGGCAGATCACGCCCTTCCCGTTCGCGCGCATGGTCGGCGACGCGCCGTCGCCTTTCCAGGCCCCCGAGCTGGCCGCGCCAGGCTCCGAGCCGACGCCTGCCAGCGACACCTACGCGCTCTGCGCCCTGCTGCTGCACGCGCTCACCGGGGCCGCGCCCGCCGCCCAGCCCCAGCGCAGCGCCGACGACGCCAGACTGCCCGGCATCCGCTCGAAGCTGCTGGCGCGGCTGCTGGCGCGCGGCCTTCAGGAGCGGGCGGCCAACCGCTACCAGCGAGCGGGCGAGCTGCGTCGCGCCATCGAGACAGTGCGCCTGATGGAGGGCGAGTCGCTGGGGCTGGGGCCGGATGCCCTGCCCGCCGCGCCGCCGCCCCAGGCCCTGCCCGAGCAGGACATCCGCATCGGGGCGGGCTGCTGGCTGACCATGGGCGCTGCCGCGCTGCTGCTGATCGTGCTGGCCATCGTGCTGGTGCTCTTCCTCAGCGGCGGGCTGCGCCTGCCCACCTAGCAACAACGCTCAAATCTTCGGCGGGCGCACCCATCCCCCGCCGCTCTGAACACATAAGCGAGAAACCACCAGTGCCACACCATATTCTGATCATCGGGGCCGGGCCGGGCGGCCTTGCCACCGCCATGCGCCTGGCCGCCCAGGGCCACCGCGTCGACGTGTACGAGGCCGAGCACACCGTGGGCGGGCGCATGCGCGGCTTCTCCGACGGCGACTATCACTTCGACACCGGCCCCACCATCCTGCAGGTGCCGCGCGTCTACGACGAGCTGTTCGCCGCCTGCGGGCTGCGCCGCGAGGACTACGTGGAGTTCCTGCGCGTGTCGCCCAACACCCGCATCCGCTTCTGGGACAACACCCACCTCGACCTGACGTCGGACACCGCCGATTTCAAGCGCCAGCTGGCCGCCATCCGCCCCGACCTGCCCGCCGCCTTCGATCGCTGGTACACCGACCACATCGCCAAGAACCGCGCGGGCTACGGCCCCTACCTCGGCTCGCCGGTGCGCCCGCCGCTGGGCTACCTGCGCCCCGCCGAGCTGGCCGCAGCCATGCCCTTCCGCCCCTGGGAGACACTCTACGACCACTACTGGCGCTACTTCCGCGAGGAGCGCGTGGCCTACGCCCTGGCCTACCAGGCCAAGTACCTGGGCATGCACCCGCGCCACTGCTCTAGCATCTTCAGCCTCGTCACCTGGCTGGAGTTCGCCGAGGGCATCTGGCACCCCAAGGGCGGATTCCGCGCCCTGGCCCAGGCGCTGGCCCGCGCCGCATCCGACCTAGGCGTTCAGTTCCATATGGGCAAGCCCGTGCGCACCACCATTGTAGAAAACGGTGTGGCCAAGGGCATCGAGCTGGAGAGCGGCGCGCGCGTGCTGGCCGACGCCGTAGTGATCAACGCCGACTTTGGCTATGGGATGCGCACGCTGGTGCCACCCGAGGCGCGCGGCTCGTACACCGAGGGCCGGATGCGGCGGCTCTCGTTCTCGTGCTCGACCTTTATGATGTATCTGGGCGTGGACAAGCGCTACGACGACCTGCCCCACCACCAGCTCTACCTTTCTAGCAACCTGCGCCGCAGCGAGCACGCCTACGCCAGCGATGCCGTGCTGGATGAGACCGCGCCGTCGTTCTACGTGTGCAACCCCAGCATCCTCGACCCCAGCAGCGCCCCCGAGGGCCACAGCACGCTGTTCGTGCTGGTGCCGGTGCCCAACACCAGCCACCCGATCGACTGGGAGGCTAAGCGCCAGAGCTACCGCGACCTGATCATCAGCAGGCTGGGCACGCTGGGCTACACCGACGTGGCCGATCATATCGTGAGCGAGCGCGTGTACACCGCCGAGACCTGGCGCGACGACTACCGCGTGCACCTGGGCGCGGTGTTCAACCTCACGCACGGCTGGGGCCAGCTTGGCCCGCTGCGGCCCCATATCCGCTCGGATGGGGCGCGCAACCTCTACTGGATCGGCGGGGCGGTCCACCCCGGCAGCGGCCTGATGACCATTCTGGAGGCGGCGAAGAGCGCCACGCACTTTATCGGCAGCGATCTGGGCGCGGCCTAGCATCTTGGTGATCGCTGCGGCAGGCTTCCGCCGCCCATTTTCGGATTGAAAGCGGGCGGCGCGGCTTTCCCAAGCCATATCCTCGACCTCTAGAATCTTTCTTCCGACTTCTAGAATCCTCCCGTCTTCTTCTAGAATCTTTCTTCCGACTTCTAGAATCCTCCCGCCTTCTTCTAGAATCTTTTTTCCGACTTCTAGAATCCTCCCGTCTTCTTCTGGAATCTTTCTCCCGACTTCTAGAATCCTCCCGTCTTCTTCTAGAATCTTTTTTCCGACTTCTGGAATCCTCCCGTCCTCTTCTAGAATCTTTCTTCCGACTTCTGGAATCCTCCCGTCCTCTTCTAGAATCTTTCTTCCGACTTCTGGAATCCTCCCGTCCTCTTCTAGAATCTTTCTTCCGACTTCTGGAATCCTCCCGTCTTCTTCTAGAATCTTTCTTCCGACTTCTGGAATCCTCCCATCTTCTTCTAGAATCTTTCCCCCGACCTCAGGAAACACGAGCGGTACGATCCCGCACCGCCCCACAGCTGCAAGTAGCGCGATGGCATGTAAAAGGCCCTGGCGATTCTGCGCAAGAATCGCCAGGGCCTGTGTTCGACAGGGCGAGAAGCCTAGCTGACCACCTCTACCGTCGTCCCCATCGGTGCCCAGTCATAGAGCCAGGCGGCGGCCTTCAGCGGCAGGTTCACGCAGCCGTGCGAGAGCCGCGCGCCCGTGCCGAAGCGGTTGTGCCAGTAGGTGCCGTGCAGCGCTACCCCGCCGTTAAAGTACATCACATTGGGCACATTGGGCACCTTCCAGGGCACGCCATCGAGCACGCCCTTCATGGTCTGCTCTTTGATCTTCGCATAGACCGAGAACGTGCCCTCGGGCGTATTCATGCCGTCGCGGCCCGTGGAGACCGGGGCCGAGAACACCTGCTCGCCATCCTCGTAGGCATACATCCACTGGTCGCTCAGGTTCACCACGATCAGCTTCTCGGCCTTGACCACCCGCTTGGGCTTTTCCGCCGGGGCGGGCTTGGCGGCGGGCTTGGCGGCGGCAGCGCGCGGCGTGGGGGCCGGTGTGGGGCGCGGCGTGGCCACCGGCGTGGGCGTAGCGGTGGGGATGTCCAGCGACGCAACGTTAGCCGAGACCGGCGCGCTCGGCCCGTACTCGGGAGCGCCCCAGTTGGCCAGGCGCTCAGTGTCGATCTGCATCAGCTCGGCCAGGGCGCGGCCCAGGTCGCCCACCACGATCTCGCGGTCGCTGCCCGCCTGGGTGGTATCGCGCTCGATGCGCACGTTCTGGAAGTACTGCACCAGCCGCTGGCCGTGCTCGGTCAGCTCCCAGTAGGCCTCGCTGATCGGCGCGCCGAAAACATCCTCGCCACCATAGCTCTGCCAGAACGAGAGAAACGGCTCGCGCAGCGTGTGGCCGGTCTCCTCGAACTCCAGGGTCGATGCGCCCGCGCCACGGCGGCTGGGCGCTGCCGCAAAGGTCTTCCACAGCGCCTCGGCGTACTCGCTGCCCACCGCGCCCAGGCGTATAGATACCTCGCCGGTCTTCTCATCGGTGATCTGCTCCAGCCGACCGCCCTCGAAGTACTGGCGCACCACGCCATCGGTATCGCTGGCCTCGGCAATCGGCGCGCCCAGCACGCGCTCGCCATGGTTGGCGTTCCAGAAGCTCAGAAAGCCATAGGTATCGTCCAGAAAATGGCCGGTGGCCGGAAAGTAGAGCGTGGAGGCGTCGGCGTAGACTGCGGGCGAGCCGGCAATGCCGAGCGCACCCAGTGCCAGACAGATCGCGAACAGAAATCGCCAGCAGCGCATGGGGAACCTCGTGTGGTAGAGTGCGTTTGCGCAGATTATAGTGCGGGTTCTGGGCCTGTCAAGGCACCAAAGGTTTGCGAGACGAATACCACGAAGGCGCGAAGACGCGAGGGCAGAAAAGAGAACCGTTTACCACGAAGACACGAAGACGCCACGGAGAGAGGAGAACCATTTACCACCAAGACTCCAAGGCGCCAAGGAAACAAAGGGTCGAATACCACGAAGGCGCAAAGACGCGAAGGAAAGCGCGAGAACTATTTATCACCAAAACTCCAAGGCGCCAAGAGAGAGGAGAACTATTTACCACCAAGACAGTAAGTCGGACAAGGAGACAGCGGGACAAATACCACGAAGGCGCGAAGGTGCGAAAGGAAACATGCGAAAGCGTGCTATGCTGATTCGGCGCAGCGGCGCACGTACGAGGCGCGATGAAGAAAAGGAGCAACCCAGATGAAGCGAACACGCGCCATCGAGATACTGACCGATGCCGGAATACCGCACGAGATCCGCGAGTTCAAGGCCAAGGAGTTCACCGCCGAGGAGGCGGCAGCGGGCGTGGGCATGCCGCTGGACCAAGTGTACAAGACCCTGGTGGCCCAGGGCGAGCGCGGCGTGGTGATGGCCGTCATCCCCGGCAGCGGCTCGCTGAGCCTGCGCAAGCTAGCCAATGTGGTGGGCGAGAAGCGCATGGAGATGGCCAACGTGGCCGACCTGCAGCGCCTCACCGGCTATCTCAAAGGCGGCGTCTCGCCGCTGGGGTCGAAGCGCAGCTACCCGGTGTACATCGACGAGTCGGCCATCCTGCACGAGCGCATCTCGGTGAGCGCCGGGCAGCGCGGCCTGCAGATCGTGCTGAGCGCCGACGACCTGGCGCGCGCCGCTGATGCAGCCTTCGCCGATCTAGCCGAGTAGGCCTATTCTTGCTAACCAAGTTAGCAGACAGGCGGGGTCGAAACGCGTATACTGCCCCCTATGCCGAGGCCACCCGTGGCGCGGCACTAGAGGAGGCAACACACATGTCGAAAAAACGCGCGCTGGTCACCGGCGTCACCGGCCAGGATGGCAGCTACCTTGCCGAGTTCCTGCTTGAGCAAGGCTACGACGTCATCGGGATGGTGCGGCGGTCCAGCACCGTCAACTTCGAGCGCATACGTCATATTCAGGACCGCATCACAATCGCCACCGGCGATCTGCTGGATGAGGTCTCGCTGATCAACCTGCTGCGCGACCACCGCCCGACCGAGGTCTACAACCTGGCGGCCCAGAGCTTCGTGCAGACCTCGTTCGCCCAGCCGGTGTTCACCGGCGAGGTGACGGGGATCGGCGTGACCCGCATCCTGGATGCGATCCGCATCGTGGACCCCGACATCCGCTTCTACCAGGCCAGCTCGTCGGAGATGTTCGGCAAGGTGGTGGAGGTGCCGCAGCGCGAGACCACGCCGCTGTACCCGCGCTCGCCCTACGGCGTGGCCAAGGTCTACGGCCACTGGCTGACCATCAACTACCGCGAGAGCTACAACATGTTCGCGTGCTCGGGCATCCTGTTCAACCACGAGTCGCCGCGGCGCGGGCTGGAGTTTGTGACCCGCAAGATCACCAACGCCGTGGCGCGGATCAAGCTGGGGCTGGACAAAGAGCTGCGCCTGGGCAACCTGGAGGCCCAGCGCGACTGGGGCTTCGCAGGCGACTACATCAAGGCGATGTGGCTGATGCTGCAGCAGGACCAGCCGGACGACTACGTGGTGGCGACGGGCAAGACCCACTCGGTGCGGCGCTTCTGCGAGGTGGCGTTCGGCCACGTGGGCCTGAACTACCAGGACTACGTGGTGACAGATGAGCGCTTCATGCGGCCCGCCGAGGTCGATCTGCTGATCGGCGACCCGACGAAGGCCCAGGAGAAGCTGGGCTGGCAGCAGGAGACCAGCTTCGAGCAGTTGGTCGCAATGATGGTCGACTCCGACCTGCGGGCGCTGGGCGAGGCGCGCTAGCCGAGGGCGGCGAGAATACGAAGGGGCGGCGTCGAACATTCGACGCCGCCCCTTTTCTGCTGCCCAACGCGCTACTGGCCCAGCCGGTCGAGCGCGGCCTGGGCCTCGGCGGCCCACGGGCTGCCTGCGGCCTGCTCCAGCGCCGACTTGTAGGCCAGGTAGGCATTGGCGCGGTCGCCCTGCTGCTCGCGGGCGACGCCCTGGTAGTACTGGGCCTCGGGGTAGCTGCCCGCCGGGGCCTGCGCCAGCGCCAGATCGAACTGCTGGCTGGCGCGGGATGCCTGGCCATCGGCCAGATAGCTGCGGCCTAGCCAGTAGTGGGCCTCGGCGAAATTGCTGCGGTAGCGCACCGCCGCCTCTAGGTCGCCACGGGCCTTGGCCAGGCTGCCATCGCCGATCAGCAGCAGGGCGCGGCGGTAGTAGGCCTCGGCGGCGGTGCGGTCGAAGTCAATCGCCTTGGTGTAGGCCTCACGCGCGGCGTCGCGGTCGCCCTCCTGCTCGTAGACCAAGCCATCCAGCACGTAGGCCTCGGGGTAGCTGCGGCGCAGCGCCACGGCCTTGGCCACCGAGGCGTGGGCCTCGGCCAGGGTGCCAGCGCCCGCCGCCTGGGTCTTGGCCAGGCCATAGTAGGCCTCGGGGTAGTTGGCGCGCAGCGCGAGGGCCTGCTCGTAGGCGGCCTTGGCGGCCTGGATGTCGCGGGCCTGGAGCTTGGCCTCGCCATCCCAGAAGTGCGCCTCGGCGGACTGCGGGTCGAGGCCCATCACCTGGGTGAAGTAGCCCTGGGCCACATCCCAGCTGCCCCCGGCGGCGGCGGCGCGGCCCAGGCCCAGCAGCGGCTCGCTGGTGCCGGGGGCGGCCTGCTGCGCCTGGGTGAAGTGCTCGGTCGCGCCCTTGGGGTCGCCCAGCGCCAGCGAGATATCGCCCAGCAGCGCGAAGGTGGGCGCGGTGGAGCCGCCGGGCAGGGCGGCGGCGCGCTCGGCCTCGCGGGCGGCGGCCTTGGCATCGCCCTGCGCCAGGTAGACGCGGGCCATGCCCTGGCGCGGGCCGGGGTCGCTGGGGGAAAGCTCGGCAGCCTTGCGGTAGGCATCCATAGCCCGCGCATCCTCGCCCGCGATCAGCAGCACCCGCCCGATCTCCTGCAGGGCCGCCGCATCGTGGGTGCCCGAGCGCAGGGCCACGTCGTACTGCTTGGCGGCGCGGTCGAATTCGCCGTTGGTGGCGTAGATCTGGCCAAGCTCCACGCGGGCCTGGGGCAGCGACCCATCGAGCGCGACGGCGTGCTCGAACTGCTGGCGGGCCAGATCGCTCTGGCCCTGCTGCTTGCACACCAGGCCCAGCTGGTAGGCCACCATGGCGTCGTTGGGCGCGATGGTCGACGCGCGCTCTAGGGCGCTCTGCGCGGCGGAGAGGTTACCCGCCGCGATATAGAGGTCGCTCAGCTGCTTGAGCGCATCCAGGTTATTCTGGTTGGCCAGGGGCAGCAGCACCTGCTCGGCGTCGGCGTAGCCGCCCGCGCCGCTGCGCTGCAGCGTGGCGGCCAGAGACAAGGTGTCCTGGGTGCTGCCGCGCTGCTCGGCCAGCCAGCGCCGCTGGGCGATGGCCGTCTGCCAGTCGCCATCCTGCTCGGCCAGCAGGGCCAGCTGCGAGTGCGCGGGGTAGAACAGCGGGTCGCGGCTGATCGCCTCGCCCAGGTAGGCCTTGGCCTGCTGGCGGTCGGTTTCGAGCGCGGCCTGGGCCAGGCCAAAGGCCGGCTCGGGGCGGCTGGCCGCGAAGCCGTTGACCTGCTCGAAGGTCTGGCGGGCCAGATCGCGCTTGCCCGCCAACAGCTGGCTGAAGCCCAGCAGCACACCCGCCTCGGCATCCTGGGGAGCCTGCTGGAACAGCTCGCCCATCTCGCGCTCGATCTTGGTGGTGGTGGCGCGCTGGCCGCTGAAGAAGGAGGCCAGGCCATCCATGGCCTTCTCGCCGCCGTTGCGCTCGCGGTCAAGCTCCAGATCGAGCGCCGCCAGCAGCTTGCGCTGCTCGAAGCGCGCGGCGTCGGCCAGCCGCGCCTGCTGGTTGGCCACCTGCGACTGGTAGACATGGCCCGAGACATCTGCCGAGACCGCCAGGCCCTGCCAGCTGCGGGCTAGATCGGCCAGCTGATCGATCGTGTCGGCGATCTGCTGGTGGGGGCCGTCCACCTCGCTGCGGCTGAGCGCCTGGCCCGTCAGCAGCTCCCACAGCAGCTGGTCGTTGCTGCCCACCGAGCGGCTCAGGGCCAGCCGCACCCGCTGGGCGGCCAGCCCGGCCCGCAGCCGCTGCGACAGCAGATCATGGTACTGATCGATGGTGGCCTGAGCCTCGGCGCGCACCTTCAGGTCGGCATCCTGCAGAGTGCGCTCGGCGTCATCCAGCCGCTTCGCGCCCAGGTAGGCGTCGATCAGGGCCTGTTCGGTCTCCACCGACATGCTGGCCAGCGGCACCTGCTCAAGCTCGGCGGCGGCATCGGCGTAGCGCTGCTGGGCGAGCATAGCGATGGCGCGATTGCGGCGCAGCTCGGCCAGATCCTGCGGCCCCAGCAGCGCCTGGGCCTGCGCAAAAGCCTGATCGGCCTCGGCGGCGCGGGCATCCTGCAGAATAGCGCCTAGGTTGTTGGCCAGCAGCGCCATCTCGCTGGGCTGGCCGGGGGCCATGTCGAGCACGCCGGTGCGGCGGTACTCATCGGCGGCGGCGGCCATGTTGCCGGTGGCCCAGAGGATGTTGCCGCGAACGGCGCGGGGCAGCGGCTGGGCCAGCTCGGGGTAGTCGTTGAGCAGCGTGCCCAGGTCGGCGTAGGCGATGTCGTACTGGCCAGCGCCATATGCGCCCAGCGCACGCAGCAGCGGCGGCAGGATGACCTTGCCGTTGATCGGCGCGGCGCTCAGGCTATAGGCGTGGGGCATGGCGAAGCGCCCGCTGTAGCCGCCCCAGGCGTTGGGCGCATACATCCCGCTGGGCACATACACCAGCATGGGCATCAGCGAGGGCTGATCGAGCGTACCGCCGTCGGCGAGCGTGCCGTAGAGCATGGCGTCGGCCCCGGCCTGGCGCATCTTGGTCTCGGCATCGGCCACGCTGGCGGGCGCGTCGGCAGCAGCCGAGGCGGCCAAGCCCTGGCGCTGCAGCTCGGCCACCAGCTCGCGAGCCGCCGCGCGCCCGGCCTCATCCACCTGGCCTGCGGGGCTGGCGAACGGAGCGACGATCACGGTAAACTGATCACGCGGGACAAAGAACGAGCGGGGAAACAGCACGATGCCAAGCACCAGCGCCAGCGCGAGTCCCACCAGCATCAGCGTGCGCTGCGAGATGGCGGGCAGGCGGCTAGTCCTA
The DNA here is from genome assembly GCA_009268125.1 of Chloroflexia bacterium SDU3-3. Classification (NCBI taxonomy): domain Bacteria; kingdom Bacillati; phylum Chloroflexota; class Chloroflexia; species Chloroflexia bacterium SDU3-3. Next base: position 493,791 of record WBOU01000003.1, read on the forward strand.
GCGCCAGCAGACGAGGGCAGCGCCGCGCGCGGCGCAAAATTGGCCTCGAACGACTCGCCATCTTGCACCACCGTCACCTTTTCCGATGGCGCGGGGCGGCGGATCAGGCGGAGCGCCTGCTGGAGGGCCTGCCGAGCATAGTCGCGCGCCCATGGGTAGCGTGCCAGCACCACCAGCAGAAGTACGGCGAGGGCCAGCACCACCAGCAGCACAATCATATCGACCTCGAAGTTCAGCTCTGATGCAGACAACCTGCGGCGAGGCATAGGCCAAACGGTCTGCCGCCCGCCGACTCAGGCATTATACGCCACTTGCAGGCTGCCCGCCCAGCGGGGCGAGTCGCAGGACCATCTCTAGGAACTCATGGGTGTGGAAGGGCTGCTGGATGCGCGCGGCCACCTGGTGCGCGTCGGCGTAGGCGGCATCCTCGGCGCGGGTCAGCAGCGCCAGCACTGGCGTGTCGGGGGTGCTCTCCTGCACAGTGGTGGCCAGCTCCCACAGCGGCTCGCCCAGGCGCGCGTCCACCACGATCAGCGCCAGGTCGAAGGCCTGCGCCAGCAGGGCGTGGGCATCGGGCACGCTCTTGGCCTCGAACACGCGGTAGCCCTGATCGCGCATGGATGTGCCCAGCAGGCCATGCAGCGGCGCGTCGGCGCTGATCAACAGCACCGCTGGGATGGCCGCGCCGCGCCGGTCAGGCTCGAGCGCAAGCTCCTCGGGGCCGCGCACATCGATAGCGTAGCTGCTGCCGGGCTGCTGCTTGGCGTAGTGCTTCATCTCGGCGGCCACGCGGCCCACATCCTCGTAGTCGGCGTAGCGGGTGATGCGGTTGGTCACGCCGCCGATCGAGATACTGACGATCGGAAACTGCCGCGTCACGCCGTGGCGGTCGACGCCCTGCAGGTAGCCGCGCTCAAGATCCTCGGGGTCGTAGAGCGCGCGCACATTGCGGTCGAACGACTCGATCAGCGCCGCGCACAGCTGGTCGATCTGGTCGGGCGAGGCCAGGATGGCGAAGTCGTCGCCGCCGATATGGCCCGCGAACTCGCCGCCCACCCCGTACTCGCGTAGCGTGTCGGTCATCACGTCGGCCATCAGCTTGATCACGCGGTCGCCACGCGCGAAGCCATAGGTGTCGTTAAACGCCTTGAAGTTATCCATATCGATATACAGCAGGGCGAAGGGCTCCTCGCGCTTGAGGCGAAACTTGATCTCCTCGGTCAGCAGGATGTTGCCAGGCAGCCCGCTGAGCGGGTTGCGCACCGAGGGCAGCGCGGCGCGGCGCAGGTGGCCTTTGATCCGCGCCAGCAGCTCGGGGATGTTGAACGGCTTGGTCACATAGTCATCTGCGCCGGTCTCGAAGCCCACCACCACATCGTTGGGGGCCGACCGCGCGGTCAGGATGATCATGGGGATATGGGCGGTGCGGGTGTCGTTGCGCAGCTGGCGGATCGCCTCGTAGCCATCGAGGCCGGGCATCATCAGATCCACCAGAATAAGATCGGGGATATTTTCCTGGGCAAGGCGGATCAGGTGATCGCCATTGCGGGCAGAGATCACCTCGTAGCCTTGATCCTGCAACACCAGCTCAAGAAGTTGACGGACCGATTTTTCATCGTCTGCAATGATGATACGAATGCTCATGATACCGTAAAAGTAGAAGGAGAACAGAAGCGTGATCGTGTGTGCGAGCTATCTCCCCCCGTCCTCCTACTAGATGACGAGCTGGGCGTAGAGGCTTTCCAAGCTCAGATCTTGCCGCACCGTCTCGGAAGTCTGCAGGGTCAGTGTGGCGGCGCTCACCCCAAGGCGAACGGCCTCATCGATCTGCAGGTGGTTCTGGATGCCGTAGATAATCGTGGCCGTCATGGCATCGCTCGCCCCAGTCGCATCGACGATCTCCACATCCGGCGCGGGAACATGGCCGCTCACATCCGAGGTGGCGAAGCTCACGCCCGCGCCGGACAGCGTGACCACCGCCAGCTCGACCCCGAAGCTCACCAGCTGTTTGGCGGCGCGGATGCCATCCTCGACATCGTTCACCGCAATGCCGGTGAGCGCCTGGGCCTCGATCGCGTTGGGCACCACCAGCGAGAACTGGCCGAGGTAGGGGCGATAGCGCAGCGCGGGCATATAGGCGACAGGGTCGAGCCCAACAGCGATGCCCTCGTCGCTGCAGATCTCCAGGATGGCCTCGGCGGTCTCAAGCGGCAGGTTGGCGTCCATCATCACCATTCGCGCCGAGCGGATCAGGTCGGCGTGGTCGGCCACATATGCGGGCGAGAGCGCCTCGATCGATTCGGTGTCATCAAGGCCAAACAGCAGACGCCCGCGTGAGTCGAGCAGGGCCATGTAGGCGGCAGAGTGGCGGCTGCAGTTCATCAGCACGTGGTCGGTATTCACCCCGGCGCGCTCGGTCTGCTGGATGATAGCCTGGCCAAAATCATCTTCGCACACCACGCTCAGCAGGGCCGCGCGGCTGCCCAGCCGCGCCAGGTTCTCGGCGATGTTGCGCGCGCAGCCGCCCGCGCTGATCCGCACCATCCCGGGGTTGGATGTGCCCTGCACGCTCGACGAGAGCGCGCGGCCTTTGATGTCGATGCAGGCCGCCCCGATGACAACAACATCGGGCGTCGCACGCGCGCCCGATCCCGACTCACCTGTCGCCGCTGTGCTGTCCATAGCTCTCGCTTATCTGCATAGAAGCGGCGAGCTGCGAGTATGGCGGCGCGCCAGCCAGGGCGCACCTAGATACCGGTAGCTTGCAAGCCCATGCGCTACTTCTTGTCGTTGGGTCGAAAGTTCTCGTTAAACCACCGGCTCAGCTCCAGATCCAGCACGCGGTCGCCCGGATCTTCCGACGCGCTCACGATAATATCCTCAAGCAGCGATGGCGGGATATTCTGGATGCCCGCGTCGCGCACGGCGGCGATCAGCTTGCTCACGCGGTCGGCCTCGGCGTCCACCTTGGCCTCGTGCAGGCGCTTGATGCGGGCGTAGTCGTTCTCGCGGCGCTTGGCGTCGGCGTCGCCCACATCGCCCTTGGGGAAGGCGTCGCCGGGGATTACCACCTTATCCACCGCCAGCAGCGTGGTGATCACGCCCCAGCGGTTCACGCGCTCGTTCAGCTGCTGCAGCAGCGCAGGCTGCAGCGACTCCTGCTCGGCGCCGGTGAAGACCCGATAGGGCGACTCGACGCTGCGGATCACGCTGCGAGCTACGTCATCCACCTCGGCCTTCATCTGCTCGTCGAGCAGGCGCTCCCAGAACAGCACATCGGTGCGGGCCTCCTCGGCGGTCTTGCCTAGATCCTTGGCGATCTTGGTCTGCACCAGGCCGCGGTTGGGGATGCCGGCCATGGCGCGCGGCGCGGCGTCGCGGTCGGCGATCTTGTACTCCACGTGCACGTGGATCTCGGGCACGTTCTTGCCCTTGGTGTTGATGTCGGAGACCACCACATCGGTGCTCAGCGGGTAGAGCGGGATCTCGGCCAGGGTGCGCTCAAGCACCGGCATGCGCGGCGCGGCCAGCGGCGCGGGCAGGTTCACGATCTCGCCGGTGTAGGTGCGCACCGAGAGGATGGCGCGGTCGCCGGGCACGCGCTGGATGTTGGCCGAGAACCACACGAACACGCCCAGCATGGCCATGGCCCACAGCGTAGGCACCAGCACCGCCCCGATGCCGCCAAAACGGTCGGCGCCCAACAGGTAGGCGGCCACCACCGACACCAGGGCCGCCAGCCCGCCCACGATGCCGATCTCGCGCCAGTCGCCCACGCGCACGATCAGCAGGCAGATCGCGATGATGATCACGCTCAGGCCGGTGACCAGCGGGTTCTGGTCGGTCACAATATAGATCGCCAGCAGCGATACAAAGAGCAGGCCCAGCACAACCGAGGCGGCGATGTCTTTGACTTGCATGCTTATACCTCCAGCAGAACTTTGAGCTTGCCATGGGCGGCCTGGAAGCCTTTCAGGCCGTCCTCTAGCAGAAAGCGATCCGCTACCAGCGGCTCGGTGGGGATGAGGCCGCTGGCCATGGCGCGCAGGGCTGGCGCGAACGGCCCGCAGCGCGAGCCGAGCAGCTGCAGCTCGTCCACCACCACCGCGCTCAGGTTGATCGGCGAGTCGCCGTGGTAGGTGCTCTTCAGCACCAGCCGACCGCGCGGGCGCACCAGGCGCAGCGCGGTGGCCAGCCCGCTGGCGTTGCCGGTGGCATCCACCACTAGGTCGAACGAGCGCGGGCGCAGCGCACCGCTGGCCCGGTCGGTGGCGCTGGCGCTGGGCATGGCGGCCACGCCCAGCTCGCGCAGCAGGCCCCAGCGCTCGGGGTGGCGGCCCAGCATCACCAGCTCTGCGCCCGTCAGGCGCAGGGCCATGGCGCACAGCAGGCCCAGCTTGCCATCGCCCACCACAGCCACGCGCTCGGTCGGGCGGATGTGGGCGTGCTCCAAGATCTCGAAGGCGGCGGCCAGCGGCTCGGTGAAGACAGCCGCGGTGTCGGGCAGGGCCGCGGGCACCTCGTGGAGGCACGCGATCGGCAGCGAGAAGCGCTCGGCCATCACGCCGTCGCGCCCGCCGATGCCCAGAGTGGTGCGCTGGGGGCAGTGGGTTGGGTCGCCGCGCAGGCACGTGGGGCAGCGCAGGCAGGCGGCGTTGATCTCGCCGACGACGCGCTTCCCAACCCAGAAGGACTCCTCGCAGGCGATCACCTCGCCTACAAACTCGTGGCCGAGCACGCCGTGAAAACCCATATAGCCACGCGTGATCTCGATATCGGTGTTGCAGATACCGACAAGCCGCGGGCGAATCAGCGCCTCGCCACGCTGGAGTGATGGCTCCGGGTAGTTTCGATCGAGGTGAAGCTGGCCGTCAAACACGAGCGCGCGCATTGCGTTCTCACCATGTGTGGCGGAGCTTTTCTGCGGCAGCGGCGGCGATACCATCGAAAAAATGCCTATCGCACGCATATACCACTGGAAAGCACTATAGGAGTGCATTATACTACACGCGGCATGGGTAAAGCAATATACTCCTGTGGCGAGAAAGCGCGTAGCAGCGCGGTTTTTCGCGTGTCGGCGTGCCGCACGCGTGGTAAAACCCGCCGCGCCGACGCTGGCGGCGGCGCAGGTGCCGCCGCACCCCCGAGATCATGCGCTCTGGCGCGGCGCGGGTCAGCCTGCGCCGCGTGGAAAGTGAGGAACAGATGCTTCGTGTTGTGTATATGGGAACCCCCGGCTTCGCCACCATCCCGCTGGATGCGCTGGCCGCCGACCCGCGCTACCAAGTGGTGGGCGTGGTGACCCAGCCCGATCGCCCGGCCCGCCGCAGCAGCGCGCCCGAGCCGCCGCCGGTGAAGCTGGCCGCCCAGCGCCTGGGCCTGCCGGTATTCCAGCCCGAGACGCTGCGCAGCGAGGAGGCCGTGGCCCAGCTCGCGGCGCTGCGGCCCGATGTGGGCGTGGTGGCGGCCTACGGCGAGCTGCTGCGCCGCAATGTGCTGGCCATCCCGCGCCTGGGCTACCTGAACATCCACCCGTCGCTGCTGCCCCGCTGGCGTGGCCCCACGCCCACCACCGGCGCTATCCTGGCGGGCGATGCCGAGGCGGGCGTGACGGTGATGCTGCTGGAGACCAAGATGGACAGAGGCCCCATCCTGGCCCAGCACCGCGAGCCGCTGGCCGCCGACGCGCGGGCGGGCGACCTGACCGAGGCTATGTTCCACGTGGGCGCGCGGCTGCTGCTGGATGCGCTGGATGCCTACGCCAGCGGTGCGCTGGTGCCCCAGCCGCAGGATGATGCGCTGGCCACCTACACCAAGCTGCTGACCCGCGCCGATGGCCAGATCGACTGGGGCGGCGACGCGGCCCAGATCGAGCGCATGACGCGGGCCTACGACCCGTGGCCCGGGGCCTTCACCGCGTGGCGCGGCCAGCAGCTGCGCATCCTGGCGGCGCGGGTGGCCGAGCGGCCTGCCCAGGCCGCCCCCGGCCAGATCGCGGCCTCGCGCACGGGGGTGGCGGTGGCGTGCGGCCAGGGCGCGCTAGAGCTGCTGACCGTGCAGCCTGCGGGCAAGCGCCCCATGGCCGCGCTAGACTGGGCGCGCGGCCAGCGCGACCTGGATGGGGCCTCGTTCGGAGCCTAGCCCGCCACGCAGAAAGGCCGGGCGATCGCGTGCGATCGTCCGGCCTTTCTGCGCGCAGCGGAGGCGTTAGTCATGGCGGCCAAAGCCGAGGTAGAAGCCCGCAGCCACGATCGCCACTGGGATGAGCAGCGTCATGCCGCCCATCAGCATGGGCATCTGCATGCTAGCGATGAACATGCTGAACAGCAGCAGGATGGTGCCGGGGATGGCTGGCCACGAGCTGCGCTGCTGGAACAGCATCTGGCCCAGGAACATCAGGGCGAAGAAGCCCACCGACATGCCGAAGAAGAAGCCCGCGCCGCCCAGAAGCTGCGCAAAGGTGACGGCCAGCGCGAAGCCGCCGATGATCGAGCCTGGGATGATCAGGCCGTAGATCCGCTTCCACAGGCCAAAAAATAAAAAGCAGCTCGATACCATCGAGAAGAAAATACTGCCGCGCAGATCGATGCCATCCAACAGGCCAAACAGGCCGATGCTCTCGCTTGCACCAAAGAACAGCCGCCCTGCCAGCAGCACGCCGCCGCCGATCATCAGCAGGATGGCCCAGAGCCGCTGCCGATCGGCCGAGACGTGCGTCAGCGGCTGGGGCGCTTGATAGGCCGCATGCTCGCTGGCGCGGGCGCGCTCGGTGTCCTGATCGGTGTAGTCGTAGCTCATACCCTCACTCCTTTGGCTTATCTCTGTCGCAATTGGCTATTCGACTGCGAGGCTCGCATGATTGTTGCAGGACTTTTGACGGATGTGGCGGGCTGCACCCTACAGGTATTAAACACTATAAAAGCGACAATCACATACGATCATCTCAGAAACACTGTCATTTCGCCCAGGAATGCAGTTGTTTATCCTAGAAACACGGTTGTTTATCCCAGAAACGTGGTCATCTATCATGAATCGGCGGCCTCGCCCATCCAGCAAAGGGGTGGGGTGCTGCCAGCTGGCCATGATCCAGCCCGCAGCAGGAAGGCCCGGCCCAGGGCGGCAGGCCACTTTTCCGCTTTCCCTACGGCAGATCGGGCGTGCGCAGAATGAATCGGGTGCGGCGTCTATTCGTGGTAGTATAGCGGCGATCAAGCCTTCATCTTGAACGCCAGGAGGATCACATGGCCGAGCGAATCGGGTTTATTGGGCTAGGGATTATGGGCCAGGGAATGGCGCGCAACCTCCTCCGGGCCGGGTTCGAGCTGACGGTGTGGAACCGCACCGCATCGCGCGCCGACGAGCTGGTGGCCGAGGGCGCGCAGCTGGCCGCCAGCCCCGCCGAACTGGCCGCGCAGAGCGACATCATCATCTCGTGCGTGAGCGACGTGCCGGATGTGGAGCAGGTGCTGCTGGGCGATCAGGGCGCGATCCACGGCGCGCAGCCGGGCGCGCTGGTGATCGATATGAGCACGATCAGCCCGCAGGCGACGCGCAGCATCGGCGCGAAGCTGGCCGAGCAGGGCGTGAAGCTGCTGGACGCGCCGGTGAGCGGCGGCAGCGAGGGCGCGGCGCGCGGCACGCTCTCGATTATGGTGGGCGGCGACACGGCGGATGTGGAGCGGGCCAGGCCAGTGTTTGAGGCCATGGGCAAGGCGATCACCCACATCGGCGGCCTGGGCGACGGCCAGACGGCCAAGCTGTGCAACCAGATCCTGGTGGTGGGCACCACGCTGGCGGTCTCCGAGGCCTTCCTGTTCGCGCAGGCCAACGGGATCGACCTGCACAAGATGCTGGCGGCGGTGGAGCACGGCGCGGCGGGCAGCTGGACGCTCTCGAACCGTGGGCCGCAGATGCTAGCGCGCGACTGGCGGCCTGGGTTCACAATCGACCTGCAGCAGAAAGATCTGAAGCTGGTGCTGAAGGCCGCCGACGAGGTGGGCGTGCCGGTGATGTTCACGGCCATGATCTCGAACATGTACCGCTCGCTGCAGGCGCGCGGGCTGGGGCTAGAGGGCAACCACGCGCTGATCAAGGCGCTGGAGGCGCTGGCCCAGATCGAGGTGGGCGAGCAGGCGGCGTAGGGGCGCGGCGGGGCAGCGCGGCCCCGCAGGCCCAGCGCCTAGCGGCTGCGCACCACGCCCAGGCGCGGGCAGAGGTGGCTCACCGGGCACTCGCTGCAGCGCGGCGAGGTGGGGTGGCAGATGTTTTGCCCCAGCGTCACCAGCAGCCCGTTGATGATGCTCCAGTAAGGCGGCGGCAGCTTCTGGCGCAGGGCCAGCTCGGTCTCATCCGGGGTCTTGGTGAGCACGTAGCCGAAGCGGTTGCAGATGCGATGGACGTGGGTGTCGACGCAGATGCCGGGCAGGCCGAAGCCCGCCGTCACCACTAGGTTGGCGGTCTTGCGGCCCACGCCGGGCAGCTCCAGCAGGGCGTCGAGGTCGGATGGTACCTGGCCGCCGTAGCGGGCCAGCAAGATCTGGCAGATCTGCAGGATGGATCGCGCCTTGGTGCGGTAGAAGCCCACGGGGTAGATAAGCTGGGCCAGCTCCTCTTCGCTGAGCGCCAGCATGGCCTGGGGCGTGCTGGCGCGGGCGAACAGGCGCGGTGCCACCACCGATGTGAGCGTGTCCTTGGTGCGCAGGCTCAGGATGGTGGCGATCAGGATGTGGAAGGGCGTCTGCGACTCCTCGCCCATGGCCTCGATCAGCGGCTGCTGGAAGCGCGGCATGGTCTCGCGCAGGATGGCGATCGCGGCATCAATGTCAAATGGTTCCATGGGCTAGGTCGCCTTTGCGCCAATCGCCTTGGCCAGCACGTGCCGCAGCACATCCTGGTCAAATGGCTTCTCGATGATGAAATCCACCCCGCGCTCGCGGGCCTCGTCCTCATTCAGCTGGCGGCCCCAGCCCGTCATCAGCACGGTGGGCACGTGGGCCTCACGCTGCTTGATCTGGGCCAGCAGATCCCAGCCGCTCATGTCGGGCATGCCCTGGTCGGAGAGCACCACATCGAACCGGTCTGGCTCGAAGGTGCGCAGCGCCTCGATGCCGCCGGTGGCGGATGTGACGCGGTGACCCCAGCGGGTGAGCCGACGCAGCAGGGCGTCGCGGATCATCTGCTCGCTCTCCACCAGCAGGATGTGGCCAGGGATGATCGGAACCTCGCCCTGCGGCTCGCGCTGGGGGGTGTGCACGGGCAGGCGCACCGGCAGGCGGATGATGAAGCGGGTTCCCGCGCCGATCTCGCTCTCCACATCGATATTGCCGCCGTGGCTCTGGATGATGCCCAGCGAGACCGCAAGGCCCAGGCCGGTGCCCTGCTCGCCCTTGGTGGTGAAGAAGGGGTCGAAGATCCGCGAGCGGATCTCGGGCGACATGCCCACGCCAGAGTCGGCGATCTCCAGCACCACGTTGCCCTCGCCATCGCCCTCGGAGGGCGAGTCAAAGCTGGCGATCGTGATCTTGCCGCCCTTGGGCATGGCGTCCACCGCATTGATGATCAGGTTGGTGAGCACCTCGCGCAGCTCGGATGCGCGGCCCGCGATCGGCGTGACCGGCTGGAGCTTGCGCACGATCTCGATGCTGATGCCCCGACTCTTAGCCACATCGCGCCAGCGCGGCCTAGTGATGTCGATGGCATCGCAGGCCAGCATGTCCAGGCGCACCTCGGTCATGGGCGAGTCGTGCTCCATGCGGGCGAAGCCCTGCAGGCGGCGCACTGTCTCGCTGCCGTCCTTGGAGGCGCGCTCGATCACGCGCAGCATGTCGCGGTGCTCGGGGTCTTGGATCTCGTAGAGCAGCAGCTGGGCGTTGCCCAGGATGCCCGCCAGCAGGTTGTTGAAGTCGTGGGCCACGCCAGATGCCAGCTGGCCGACGACGCGCACCTTGTCAACCAGATTAAGGTTCTTCTGGGTCTGGGCCAGCTGGTTGGCCACCACCTCGCGCTCACGGTGCAGGCGGGCGTTGTAGAGCGCGGGGCCGAGGTAGTGGGCCAGCTCCATCAGGGTGGCCAGCTGGGGCTGCAGGTAGGCGCTCGGCTCGCGGCTGGCGAAGGTGAGCGCGCCGATCGGGTGCATCGCGCCCAGAATGGGCACCACGATGCTGGAGCGCAGCCCGATGGCCGCCAGCGGGCGGTCCTCGGCGAAGGCGCTCTGGCGCAGCTCGGACTGCAGCAGCGGCCCGGCGGTGCGGCAGGCCATCTGCCAGGGCGTGTTGGCGGCGGGCTGACGCGTGCCAGCGGGCAGGTCGGCCCAGTCGCGCACCGAGAAGTCGTAGACTGGCTCAACCGAGAAGGTGTCGTCGTCCTCATTGTAGAGCGCCAGCGCGGCGTAGTCGCAGGGCACCACGCGGCGGATGCGATGGATGGCGGTGCGCAGGATGCTGTGCAGCTCGCGCAGCACGTCGCGGGTGCTCACCAGCGATGTCAGCTCGCTGATCACCTCTAGGCGCTGGGCGCGATCCTGGGCCTCGGTATAGAGCCGCATATTCTCCAGCGCCACGGCGGCCTGGTTGGCGATCGCCGTCATCGCGGCCTGCTCCTCGTAGCCGTAGCGGGCCGGCTCGTCGCTCTCCAGCACCAGCACGCCCACCACGTGCCCGGCGCGGTGCAGCGGCGCGCCCAGCCAGCTCTGGGCCGGGGCGCTGCCCACGATCGGGCGGTAGCGCTGATCGCCGGAGGCGTGCTCCAGCACCAGCGCGCGCGACTGCGCCACCACGCCCTGGATGAGCGGCAGCGCATTCAGGGGCGCGCGGCGGTGCATAAGCGTGCTAGATGTGCTGTAGCCCCGGATGGCCACGGTGTCCACCATATCACCATCCACAAACAGCAGCGCGCTGCGGTCGAAGGGCAGCACCTGGCCGAGCTGCTCAAGGATCAGCTCGGGCACGCGGTCGGAGGCCATCGCGCCGCTGAGTGTCTGCGAGACGCGGTAGATCGCCTCGGCCATCTGGCGGCGCAGCTGCTCGTCGCGGAAGCGGCTCGAATTGGCGAGCGCGCTGGCCAGCATCTGGGCCAGCACGGCCAGCTGCTCCTCATCCTGCTGGCCGAAGGCGGCGGGCGTGGCGCTCTGCAGCAGCAGCACAGCCAGCACCTGCCGCCCGTGCACCACCGGAACCGCCAGCTCCGCCCGCGCCCCCGACGCGCCGGGCGCGGGCAACATGCCCTGCTGCATGCGTATGTCGTCGATCCGCACGGGCGCGGATGTAGCCACCGCACGGGCGGCGGATGTGTTCTCGCGCAGCGGGATGCGGGGAAGCGTGCGGTCCTTCGGGTCGGCCCCGTAGTAGTGGTAGGCCAGCATGTCGCCATCTACCAGCACGGCGGCCACCCGCTCGTAGCCCAGCAGATCGTGCATCGTATCGGCGGAGCGCCGCAGCAGATCGTCCGAGTCAAGCATCGTGCTCAGCTCCGACCCGACCTTCATCATTTGCTCCAGCCGCCCGATCGATTCGCTCATCAGCCGATTCTGTTTCTCCAGCTCGCGCGACGAGCGGATAAGCACATCCGACAGATCGCTGAAGTTTTGGGCCAGCCGCCCCTGGTCGCCCGCGTGGCCCACCGCGCGCATGCGCGCACCATCGGCCAGCGTGGTCGCGGCCGTCACCAGGTGCTCCACCGGGCTGACCGCCCAGCTCGACATGCCCCACAGCACCAGCACCATAAAGGCGGCGGCGGCCACCGCCAGCGGCCAGATCGGCAGCAGCTGGGCGGCCATCGCCTGGGCGTCGGAGGCCGTTGTCGGCAGCGTGCGCACGGGCAGATAGGCAAGCACATAGTAGGCAAGCGCACTCAAGCAGGCGATCAGGGCAATAGCGCTCAGCAGCGCTGCGAGAATCACCCGACGTGCGATAAATGAACGGTAGCGTGAACGCTGCATGCCACCATGCCTTCCCATCAGAAAATCATCGCCATGAGGCACAATAATACCGAGTGTGAATACGCCTTGTCAACATTCCCTAGGGTTAGGGGCATGCCACACATGCGCCCCAGCCAGAGCAAGATCGCAAATCGACCGCTGCAACAAATCCCCAGAGGCCCGCGTCGTAGTGGCAGGAGCACGAAGGAACCTGAAAGGATACCAAACCATGGAAAAACGACTCTACCGCAGCCGCGACCACCGCGTCGCCGGCGGTGTCGCGGGCGGGATCGCGACATATCTCAACATCGACCCGGTGTTCGTCCGCCTGGGCTTCGTCATCTTCTCGCTCTTCAACGGGCTGGGCGTGCTGCTCTACCTGGCGCTGTGGCTGCTGGTGCCCAACGCCGACAGCGTCTATGTCGACTCGCGCTCGCAGGTGCGCGAGAATGTGGACGAGATGCGCAGCGCCGCCGAGGATGTGATCAACCGCGTGCGCAGCGCCTTCAGCGCCTAGCGCCATCGGCACAAACAGGCGGGCCTGTGTGGCATACCCACACAGGCCCGCTTTTTCGCGCCCCCGCGCCCGATCAGGCCCGCAGCTGCAGGCGCGGCGGGGCCAGCACCACCCATACCAGCAGCGCCACCGTGGCCAGATTCCGCGCATTCAGCAGCCAGATCGTCCACGGCACAAAATCCAGCAGGCTCTGGTAGAAAAACGGGAAGAAGATAATCGTGGCGATACAGATAGCACCGAACAGCGCGATCTGGCCGGGGCGCAGCAGCAGCACAAAGGGTAGCAACCAGGCCAGATACTGCGGCGAATAGACTTTGTTGGCCACAATAAACACCAGCAGCGCCGCCGCGCTGGCCTGGATGAGCCGCGACGCCCACGCGCTGGGGTCGTCGCGCAGCATGCGGGCCTCATTGACCTCGCGCACCACCAGCGCCGCCACCAGCCCGCCGTAGAGCACCACGAACAGCGGCATGGCCCAGGGCAGCAGCGCCGTAGCCCAGGGCGACTCCAGGTTCAGCGAGCCATAGGTGAACACCACCGTGGCCGTGGTCTGCCCGGCCAGCACGCCCAGCAGCACCAGGCCGCCCGCCAGGCTTTCGATCTGAACCCCGCGATTCTCGTGGTAGAGCAGGAAGCTCAGCAGCCCGGCGCGCCCCACGAGCAGGAACGGCCCCACGGCCAGGGCCACGGCCAGCCCAGCGCCCAGCGCCAGCGCCAGCAGCTTGCGCCAGCGCAGCCGCGCCAGCGCGCGGGCCGCAAACACCGGCCCCAGCACCACCGGGTAGAGCTTGGCCGCGATGCCTAGCCCCAGCCAGCCGCCCGCCCAGCCATCGCGGCCCGCCAGCGCCGAGACCAGCGCCAGCGCGGTGAGCATGGCCGGAAACAGATCGAAGCGCCAGCCCAGCATGGGCGCGAGCGTGCCCACCAGGCCCGCCAGCACCAGCATGGCCACCCATGGTCGCCGCCCCACCTGCCGCGCCACCCGCCACATCGCCCCAGCTAGGATCGTCGCCCACAGGGCATTGCCCAGCAAGAACAGGCCGTTGATATACTTGATCGGCAGCGCATAGCCCAGCGTCACTATGCGCGGCAGCAGCATCGGCAGCAGCGCCAGCGGCGGGTACTCAACCTTCACATCGCGGTACGGCAGCTTGCCGTGGACAATCTCATTCGCATAGCGGGCGTAGATGTCCAGGTCGCCCTGCCACTGCGCCGTAGGCTTGTGGGTGGCCAGTGCGATCAGCACCAGCAGCACGCCGGGCAACAGCACCAGCAGAAACCATGGCCGAGAAAACACACGACGCATATCATAACCTCTGGTCACAAGACACAAGCGGACGCCAGCTGCTACCGGCTCCGAAGGCTACGGTAGCGGCTCAGAATAGCAATAAAGACATCGGCCATCAACAGCAGTGTAGCGATATTACGAATATTCAGCACCACTATACCCAGAAACTGCACTTGCTGCAACGATCGATAGGTAAAAGGATATATCAGCACCGAAAAGAGAACAATGACAAACAAATACAGTGACTGTCGCCGAGATAGTATAACGGCAAAAGGCAATATCCAGGCAATATACTGCAGCGAATAAACCTTATTGGTAATGATAAAGAGCAGAAGCACCACAAGCAAATACTGAAATCGCCGCATAAGCGCCGCTTCCGCATCAGGATCAGCAACGTGCTGGGATCGCAGTTCAGCCCAAAAGACAAACCCCAGGAAAAGCGCATACAGTCCGAGAAAAAGCGGCATCAGCCAAGGCAAAACCACAGTCGCCCAGGGCGAAGTCATGTGATGTGAGCCATAGTTATACTGCACACTCACCGTGGTCAGGCCCAGAAGCTTGCCGACCATGATGACCCCGCTCGCCACGCTCTCGATCTGCACGCCGCGCGCGCTATGGTAGCGAAACATTGCCAGCAGCCCATTGGCATCTATCAGCCAGAACGGCAGCACCGCCAGCAGCAGCGCCGCAGCCGCAGCCCCGGTCATGCGCAGCACATCGGCCCAGCGCCGCTGGACCAGCAGCCACACCGCCGCCACCGGGCCAAACACCGCTGGGTAGAGCTTTGCCGCCACACCCGCCCCCAGCCAGCCACCAGCCCATCCAGCGCGGCCCTGCGCCAAGCCCAGCAGCATCGCCGAGGTCATCAGCGCCGGAAACAGATCAAAGCGCCACGGCAGCGTGAGCGCGGCCACCGCACCCACAAGGCTCATGCGAAAAAGGAAGCTGCCCACGGCCAGCCCTAGCGAGCGCGCCAGACGGCAGCTGATCAGCACGATCAGGTAGAACCACAGCGTATTTTCACAGAGCAGCAGAAACCAGTAGACCGTAATCGACATGGGGAAGCCGAGCGAGAACATGCGTGGCAGCAAGATAGGAATCAGCGACAGCGGGGGATACTCGATCGGCAGGGTGTGGTAGGGCACCGCCCCCTGAAAGATCGCATTGGCGTAGCGGTAGTATAGCTTCACATCGCTCTGTCCAATCGCCACCGCAGGCCACGCGATCAAGGCGCTCAGAAAGAAGATCAGGCTCGGGATAGCGGCCAGCTGAGCAAGCCCCCGAGGCTTTGTCGATCTCATCATAACCACTCCGGATCTGGTAGCAAAGCGACGCATAAAAACGGGGGCGAGAACATGGTGATGTTCTCGCCCCCGAGGTGCTGCTGATGCAGCCCCAGCACTACTTGACGTCGACCGAAGCGCCAGCCTCGACCAGCTTCGCCTTAGCGGCCTCAGCCTCTTCCTTGCTCACAGCCTCCTTGACCGGCTTGGGAGCGCCCTCGACCAGGTCCTTGGCCTCCTTCAGGCCCAGGCTGGTCAGCTCGCGCACGACCTTGATCACGTTGATCTTGTTCGCGCCAGCGGCGGTCAGGATCACGTCGAACTCGGTCTTCTCCTCAGCGGCGGCGGCCGGAGCGGCATCGCCACCAGCGGCGGCAACCGGAGCGCCCGCGAACACCGGAGCAGCGGCGGTCACGCCCCACTTCTCCTCCATGGTCTTCTTCAGCTCGACCAGCTCGAGGACATTCAGGCCCTCGATCGACTCAATGATGCTGTTGACTTTATCGCTCGCCATGATATTTGCCTCCTAGAGCAAATTTAATAAGAACTAGAGATTTCATCTAACGAACAAGGGTGGCGCGCAGCGAGGCCGCGCGACCAAGCAAACTACGCCGAGGCGCTGTCGCCGCCCACCTGGTCGATGCGACCCTGGAGGGCGTAGAGCACGTTGGTGATCGCCGCGTTGAGCACGCCCACCACGCCCGACACCGGCGACGAGATACCGCCGACGATCTGGGCCAGCACCTGCTCGCGGGTAGGCATCTTGGCGACCTGATCGAGGGCATCTTCCTTCAGGAGGCTGTTGCCCAGCATCGCGCCGCGAACCTTCAGCTGCTTCTGGCCTTTGTTGAAGTCCTGGATGGCCTTAGCTGCCGCCGAGGCGTTGTCGTAGGCAAACGCCACCGCAGTGGGGCCAGCCAGTAGCTCGCTGAGGCCGGTGTGGCCGGTCTCCTTGGCCGCGATCTCCATCAGGGTGTTCTTGGCCACGATCAGCTCGGCCCCCGACTTGCGGAGGCGGCTGCGCAGGTCGGTGATCTCGGCCACGGTCAGACCGCGGTAGTCGGCCACCAGGGTCACCTGCGCGCGCGAAAGCTTATCGGTCAGATCAGCAACCTGATCAATCTTGCGCTGTGTTGGCATTGTGTTTCACCTCCCTCCTTTTGAGGAGTGTGTAGGCCGCATATGCGGCTCGCGCATCTGGAAGCCCTGAGGCCGCCAGATAAAGATACATTGCCGAGGGGGCGGGAGAGGCCATAGCAGCGGCACACAAAAAGGGCCGCTGTCCACAGACACAGCAGCCATCGGGCAGCATCACACCGCCTCGCATTGGTCTACCTCGGCAGGCGGCGCGAACGCCATTATGCAAAGCACCTGCTGTCTGTGGCAGCTATGAACTTTCCCACGGCCCTGGGCGAGGCCAGCGGCCCCGCCCGACAAGCAACATACAAACGACTAGCTAACCTTCATCGACTGCACATCGGCGACATCGACCGGAACACCAGGCGACATCGTGGAGGTGAAGGTGGCGCTGCGGATGAACGCGCCCTTGGTCGACGAGGGCTTGGCAGCCTTGACCACGTCCATCAGAGCCGCGATGTTCTCGTAGATCTGCTGGTCGGTGAAGCTGACCTTGCCGACCGCCACGTGCAGCAGGCCGGTCTTATCGTTGCGGAACTCCACGCGGCCACCGCGAACCTCGCGGATGGTGCGGGCCAGCTCCTCGCCGGGGACGATGGTGCCCGACTTGGGGTTCGGCATCAGGCCACGGGGGCCGAGCTTGCGGCCAATGCGGCCAACCTTACCCATCATGTCGGGGGTGGCGATCGCCACATCGAAGTCAAAGAAGTTCTCTTTGTCGATGCGGGTGATCAGCTCATCCGAGCCGACAAAGTCGGCGCCAGCCTCCTGGGCGGCAGCGGCGGCCTCGCCCTGGGCGAACACCAGCACGCGCACGACCTTGCCGGTACCGTGGGGCAGAGCCACCGTGGTGCGCAGGTTCTGGTCGGCGTGGCGGGGGTCGATGCCGAGGCGGAGGTGCACCTCAACCGTCGCATCAAACTTGGTGAAGGTCACCTGCTTGAGCAGGCTGATCGCCTCGTTGGCGGTGTACACGCGGCCCTGGTCGATCTTGGCCAGCGCCGATGTGTAGTTCTTGCCGTGCTTCTTGGTCACGTGTGTTTCTCCTCGTGGTCCGATCGAGCCTCGCGGCTCTCCCACGCTGTGGGGCAGGGCGCTCGCCCTACCGTCTCATACTAGTCGACGATCCGAATGCCCATGCTGCGGGCGGTGCCCGAGATGATCTTCTCGGCGCCAGCGATGTCGATCGCGTTCAGATCGCTCATCTTCTGCTCGGCCAGCTTGCGCAGCTGCTCGCGGGTGATCGTGCCGACCTCTTTGCGGTTCGGGGTGCCCGAGCCACGGTCGACGCCTGCGGCCTTGCGCAGGAGATCCGCCGCAGGGGGCGTGCGCAGCGTCAGTGTGAACGAGCGATCCGAGTAGACCGTGATCTCGGCGGGGATGATGCTCCCGGCCTGGCTAGCGGTCTTCTCGTTGTACTCCTTCACGAAAGCCATGATATTAATACCATAGCTACCGAGCGCCGGGCCTACCGGCGGCGCGGGCGTCGCCTTGCCTGCTGGCAGCTGGAGTTTGACAACGCCAACGACTTTCTTTGCCACAACAGTGCTCCTATGTGTACGCTACAAGCCGCAGCCCGTAGGGCCAATATCATGCTGCCTCTACAGGCCTGCGACCCGACACTCTAACAGACATGCTTTATTTAGTCAACTAGACGCATCACCTGGAGGAAGTCCAGCTCGATCGGTGCCTCGCGGCCAAAGAACGAGACCAACACCCGCACGCGCCCGCGCTCCTGATCGATGGCATCGACGACGCCCTCGAAGTCGGTGAACGGCCCATCGGTGATCTTCACCGGCTGGCCCACCTGGTAGCTGACGCGCACCTTCGGTGCCTCCTCCTCCATCTGGCGAAGGATCTTCTTGACCTCGTCCTCCTCCAGCGGCGTGGGGCGGTTGCCGTGGCCGACAAAGCTCGTGACGCCGGGCGTGTTCCGCACCACATACCACGAGTCCTCGGTCATGCGCATCTGCACCAGCACGTAGCCAGGGAAGACTTTTTTCTGCACCGTGCGTCGCTGGCCGTTCTTGATCTCGATCTCCTCCTCGGTCGGCACGATGACGCGGAAAATCTGATCACCCATCTCCATCGTTTCGATGCGGTGCATCAGGTTCTGCTTCACCTTGTTTTCGTAGCCCGAGTAGGTGTGGATCACATACCAGCGGCGTCCATCATCCTGGACAATCGGCTCGTTTTGGTGATCGATATCTGCCATAATCTTCCCAGGGGCAAGCTACAGCCTGCCAGCCCAGTTCTGCAGCTGAAGCAGCAGGAACTGAAAGATGGAGTCGGCGATAAAAAGCAAAAGACTAATAGCAGCTGAGACAATAACAACAACGGTTGTCAGGCGGACCGTCTCTTCGCGTGTCGGCCAAACAACCTTCTTCATCTCCGCACGCAACTCACGAAATGTGCGGACAACCAGATTTTCGCGATTCTCTTTTTCTTTGACAACCGCCATGCTACGCCTCTTCGCCCATATTCAGGATGCAACAGGGCGGGGGTATGCCCCGCCCTGCTCTACCAACACGGTTCTTACTCAACGATCTTGGTAACGACGCCCGAGCCAACGGTGCGGCCACCCTCGCGGATCGCGAAGCGCAGACCGTCCTCGATCGCCACCGGCACGATCAGCTCGACGTCCATCTCGACGTTGTCGCCC